>NZ_SOGW01000128.1:0-54527 GCF_004403075.1 Cryobacterium sp. TMT2-10
CACCCGATCGGCGAGGCCGGCGCGGGCCGCCCGGGCGTGAGCCGCGGGCACCGCCGCCAGCAGCGCGTCGACGTCGGCCTCGGTGGAGGTGCGGCCGAGGGTGATCCGGAGGGCGCCGCGCGCCTCCACCTCGCTGCGGCCCATGGCCCGCAGCACGTGCGAGGGTTCCGGCACGCCGGCCTGGCAGGCGGATCCGGTCGACACCGAGATGCCGGCCACGTCGAGCAGGAACAGCAGCGAATCGCCCTCGCAGCCGGGGAAGCTGAAGTGGGCGGTGCCGGGCAGGCGCCCGCCGGCATCCGGGTCGCCGTTGACGATCACGGCCGGGACCGCGGCCCGGACGCCGGCGACGAGCCGATCGCGCAGGGCAGCCACCCGGGCGTTCTCGCCGGACAGGTCGTCGCCGAGGGCGGTCGCGGCGACCGCGAACGCCACCGCCGCGGCCACATCCTGCGTGCCGCTGCGCACCTGCCGTTGCTGCCCGCCGCCGTGCAGGAGCGGCACCACGCTCGCCCGGCGGGAGAGCACGAGTGCGCCGATCCCGACCGGCCCGCCGATCTTGTGCGCCGAGACGCTCACCGCGGACGCTCCCCCGTCGTTGAGGGCCCGAAAGTCGATCGGAACGTGGCCGTAGGCCGCCACCGCGTCGACGTGCACCGGGATGCCGTGGGCCGCGGCGAGGGCCGCGACCTCCGCGACCGGCTGCAGGGTGCCGACCTCGTTGTTGGCACTGAGCAGGGTGATCAGCGCGATGTCGTGCGGGTTCGCCGCGATCGACCGCTCCACGGCGGCCAGGTCGATCCGGCCCACCGAGTCCAGGGGCAGCCACTCGACTACGGCGCCCTCGTACTGTTCCAGCCACTCCACGGTGTCCATGGTGGCGTGGTGCTCGCCGCCCGGCACCAGGATGCGGGTGCGCGGCCGGCGCGCCCAGTACAGCCCCTTGATGCCCAGGTTGATCGCTTCGGTGCCCCCGCCGGTGAAGACGATCTCGATCGGGTCACTGCCCAGGCTCAGGGCGACCTGCTCGCGGGCCTCCTCGAGCAGGCGCTTCGCGTTCTGGCCCTGGCTGTGAACGGATGCCGGATTGCCCACCACCGCCATCGCCGACACGTATGCGCTGATGGCCTCCGGCAGCATCGGAGTCGTCGCCGCATGGTCCAGATACACGGCCATGTCGATCCTTCCACGCTCGCTCTAGGGAACGGAGAGTCAAAGTGTGGTCACAACTCCCCTTTTGTACTCATTACTCTAGAACCCATGACTCCGCCCGATTCCCTGCGCAATCTCGGTGTCCGAGTCACGACCCACGGCGGCGAGCTGCGTGTGTGGTCGGAGAACGCCGACGCCATCGACCTCTGCATCTTCGATGCCACCGACCCCAACTGGATCGTCAAGACCGTGCCCATGGTCAAAGACGCCCACGGAGTGTGGGTGGGTCGATCCCGCACCCTGTCCGCGGGGCGCCGCTACGGCATCCGTGTCTCCGGGCCCACCGGCCCGCAGCATTCGTTCCACCCCGAGAAAACCCTGATCGAACCGTATTCCCGTGGCCTCGTTCGGGTGGGTCCCGACCAGTGGCAGTCGTATGTCGTCGACGACACCTTCGACTGGGCCGGATCGTCCAAACCGAAGATCGCCCTCGACCACACCGTCGTCTACGAAGCCCACGTGCGCGGACTGACCAACCTCAACCCCTCGGTCCCGGCCCACCTCCGCGGCACCTACGCCGGGCTGGCCCACGAGTCAACCATCGGCTACCTGAAGAACCTCGGCGTCACCTCGATCGAACTCCTCCCCGTGCAGGCATTCGTCTCCGAGCGGCGGCTGATCAAACAGGGTCTGACGAATTATTGGGGTTACAACACCTTCAACTTCTTCACCCCGCACGCCGACTACGCCACTCAGTCCTCACAGGCGGCCGGCCCGGAAGCCGTTCTGCGCGAGTTCAAGGGCATGGTCAAGCTCCTGCACGAGGCCGGCCTCGAGGTCATCCTCGACGTGGTCTACAACCACACCGCCGAAGAGGGACCCAACGGCCCCGTCAGCAGCCTCCGCGGCATCGACAACGCCGCCTACTACCGGCAGAACAGCGCGGGCGCCTACATCGACCTCACGGGCTGCGGCAACACCCTGAACGTCTCCCACGACGTGCCGCGCCGGCTCGTGCTCGACTCGCTGCGCTACTGGGCGAACGACCTGCAGATCGACGGTTTCCGGTTCGACCTGGCCGCCACCCTGGCCCGGGACGAGCACGTCGAGTTCCAGCAGGACAGCCCGCTGCTCACCGCGATCCAGGACGACCCGGAACTCGCCGACGTCAAGCTGATCGCCGAGCCCTGGGACATCGGGATGGGCGGCTGGCAGACCGGCAACTTCCCGGGCGGCTGGACCGAGTGGAACGACCGCTACCGCGACCGGATGCGCTCGTTCTGGCTGACCGACCTGGCCGCCGCCCGCGACGGGCACGCGGGAAGCGGAATCGGGCGCTTCGCCACCCGCCTCGCCGGGTCCGCGAACACGTTCTCCCAGGAGCGCGGCCCCCTCGCCTCCCTGAACTTCATCACGGCGCACGACGGTTTCACCATCGCCGACCTGACCTCCTACAACGTCAAGCACAACGTGGGCAACGGCGAGTCGAACCGCGACGGCACCGACAGCAACAATTCCTTCAACCACGGCGCCGAGGGGCCCACCCGTGACAAGGCGATCCTGACGGTCCGGCGGAAGGCCATGCGCAACCTGCTGGCGACCCTGCTGCTTTCGGCCGGGGTGCCGATGATCACGGCCGGCGACGAATTCGGTCGCAGCCAGCGCGGCAACAACAACGCCTACTGCCACGACAGCGAGCTCACCTGGCTCAACTGGGACCTCGACGACTGGCAGGTCGATCTGCACCGGGTCACCCGGCGCCTGCTGCAGCTGCGCCGGGAGAACCCGGCCCTGCGCCCGGTCTGGTTCGGCCGTCCGGGCGAGACCACGCTCAGCGCGAGCCAGATGGACTGGTACAACATCGAGGGCAAGTCGATGTCCGAGGACGACTGGCACTCGTCGAATGAGCGCACCCTCCAGTACCTCGCCGCGAGCACGCCGGAGCACGAGGAGTTCAACCGGATCCTGCTGATCGTGCAGGGCCGGGAGGAGGACGTGACGGTGACCCTTCCGGTGCACGAGGGCGTCACGTCCTACACGCTCCTCTGGGACTCCAGCCACGACGACCTCAGCGACACCGTGATCGAGCACGCCCCCGGGGACCAGTACCTCGTGCCGGGCGCGTCCATGCAGCTGCTCCGGGCGCACTAGCGCGTGGCGAGGCGGCCGGAGGGTAGCGCCGGCACCCCGGCGACGGTCTGGCTGAGCCAGGCCGGCATCCCCTTCACCACCCACGCCTACCCGCACGAACCCTCTGCCACCAGCTTCGGCCTGGAGGCCGCGCAGAAACTCGGCATCGAACCGGGCCGGGTCTTCAAGACCCTGCTGGCGGATGCCGACGGCCGGCTTGTCGTGGGCGTCGTGCCGGTCACCGGCCAGCTGGACCTCAAGGCGCTCGCCGCCGCCGTGGGTGCGAAGAAGGCCGTGATGGCCGACCCGTCGCTCGCCGAGCGGAAGACCGGCTACGTGGTGGGCGGCATCAGCCCGGTCGGGCAGAAGTCCCGGCTCACCACCGTGGTCGACGACAGCGCGCTGACCTTCGACACGGTGTTCGTCTCCGGCGGCCGCCGCGGCTTCGACATCGAGCTGGCGCCGGCCGACCTGGCCCGGGCCACGGCGGCGCTGTTCGCAGCGATCGCCCGGGCCTAACCCTGTTCCAGGCCCGTTCCAGGCCCGCCGAGCCGTGAGCAACGACCCCAAAAACTCAAAAAACGGGGGCGAAACTCACGGCTCGGCGAACCTGCCGCGCGGATGCAGGGGCGGCTCGCCGAGCAGCGCTCGCCGAGCAGCGCTCGCCGAGCAGCGCTCGCGGGCAGTGCTAGCTGGCGACGGCGATCAGTCCCATCTCGGCCGGGCTGACCAGCAGCGCGTTGCGCGGAACGACCCGCACCGTGTAGCCGAATGCGCCGCCGCGGTCGAGTTCGAGCGTGCCGGTGAACAGCGTCGGGCTGCCACCCGGCCGGGCTTCGGCGTCCGCGTCCAGCGGCATGGCGGAGACGTTGCTCAGGTCGTCGTTGGCGAGACTCTTCCCGTAGACGACCTCGACGGTCACGTCCTCGGGGGTGAGCCCGTTCAGCTGCACATGGGCTCGCAGGTGCAGCTCGTCGCCGACCTGGGGCACCGTTGCGACGCCGCCGGATTCGACGTGCGTCACGGCGACTCCGGGCCAGGCCGACACGATCCGGCCCTTCCAGGCCGCGAGTTCCCGGGCCGCGCGGTAGTTGTTCGCGGCGAGGCGCGCCTCAGCGAGCCCGGCGGGCCGGTACAGCTCCTGCACGTACTGGCGCACCATCCGGCCGGCGTTCAGCTCGGGTGAGAGCTTCGCGAGGGTCTGCCGGATCGACCCCACCCAGCGTTCGGGCACTCCGTCGGCGTTGCGGTCGTAGAACTTCGGGGCGACCTGGTGCTCGATCAGCTCGTAGAGCGCGTCGGCCTCGAGTCGGTCGCGTTCGGCCGCGTCACCGGCGGCATCCGCGGTGGGGATCGCCCAGCCGTTGTTGCCGTCGTAGTATTCGGGCCACCAGCCGTCGAGGATCGAGAGGTTGAGGGCGCCGTTGAGGGCGGCCTTCATGCCCGAGGTGCCGCACGCTTCCAGCGGGCGGAGCGGGTTGTTCAGCCAGACGTCCGTGCCCGGGTACATCAGCTGGGCCATCCCGATGTTGTAATCGGGCAGGAACGCGATCTTGGTGCGCAGGGCGGGGTCGGCGGCGAACTGCACGATCCGCTGGATCAGGCGCTTGCCCTCCTCGTCGGCCGGGTGCGACTTGCCCGCGATCACGATCTGGATCGGGTGCTCCGCGTGCAGCAGGAGCGCACGCAGCCGTTCCGGGTCGTGCAGCATCAGGGTCAGGCGCTTGTACGTCGGCACGCGGCGGGCGAACCCGATCGTGAGCACGTTCGGGTCGAAGACCTTGCCGATCCAGGACGGCACGATGCTGCCCGGGTTCTGGTCCAGCCAGGCGGCGGCGATCCGGCGGCGGGCGTCCTCGACGAACTGCCGGCGCATCTGGCCCCGCACCTGCCAGAGGTCCTCGTCGGACACGGCGGGAGACGCCCAGTCGGCTTCGGAGGTGTCGCTGGTGCCCAGGCGGCTCTGCGCCAGTGCCATCAGGGCCGGGTCGGTCCAGGTCGGTGCGTGCACGCCGTTCGTGATCGAGGCGATCGGCACGTCGACGGCGTCGAAGCCCGGCCACAGTCCCTTGAACATCACCCGGCTGACCTCGCCGTGCAGCTTGGAGACGCCGTTGGCGCGCTGCCCGAGCCGCAGGCCCATCAGGGCCATGTTGAAGACGTCGGGGTTGCCGTCCTGGAAGTTCTCTGCACCAAGGGCGAGCAGGTCGTCGACGGCGACGCCCGGCAGCAGGTCGGTCTCGAAATAGCGCCGCACCAGGCTGCGCTCGAACCGGTCGATGCCGGCCGCGACGGGCGTGTGGGTCGTGAACACGGTACCGGCACGCGCCACCTGCAGCGCCTCGGCAAAGCTGAGGCCCTCGCCGATCAGGCTGGAGATGCGCTCCAGGCCGAGGAATCCGGCGTGGCCCTCATTGGTGTGGAACACCTCGGGGTCGGCCTGGCCGTTGAGGTTGCTCCAAATTTTGACCGCGCGGGCGCCGCCGATGCCGAGCAGCAGTTCCTGCAGCAGCCGGTGTTCGCCTCCGCCGCCGTACAGGCGGTCCGTGACCAGACGCAGGTCGTCGGCGTTCTCGGGGATGTCCGTGTCGAGCATCAGCAGACGGATGCGCCCGACCATTGCCTGCCAGACCCGCGCGTGCAGGGTGCGGTCATCGGGCAGTGCGAGGGAGACCTGCACGGCGGAGCCGTCCGCCCGGCGCAGAACCGAGAGGGGCAGGCCGTCGGGGTCGAGCAGCGGGTAGCTTTCCAGCTGCCAGCCGTCGGGCGAGATGGCCTGGCTGAAGTAGCCGGCCCGGTAGAACAGGCCGACACCGACCAGCGGCACGCCGAGGTCGGACGCGCTCTTCAGGTGATCTCCGGCGAGGATGCCGAGGCCACCCGAGTACTGCGGAAGGGCGGCGGCGATGCCGAACTCCGGCGAAAAGTAAGCGATGGAGGCGGGCTTCTCGCCCTCGAGGCCCTGGTACCAGCGCGGCTCCTGCAGGTAGGAACGCAGCTCGTCCCGGGTGGAGTTCGCCCAGGCGACGTAATCGCTGTCCGCGGCGAGCTGGGCGAGCCGCGCGGTGTCGACGGCGCCCAGAAGGGCGACGGGGTCGGTGCCGGTCTCGCGCCACAACTCCGGGGCGATGTGTTCGAACAGCTGACGGGTCGGCTCGTGCCAGGACCAGCGGAGGTTGCCGGCCAGCTCGTCAAGAGCGCCAAGGGACTCGGGCAGCACGGTACGGACGGTAAATTTGCGGATTGCTTTCACGCTATCCAGCCTAGAGCCGTGATGTGTCGGTTGCGTTAAGGAGGACAGCATTGGGCGGACAAATAGCGATACGGTCATTGGGTGGCTAAGACAGCAAAACGCGCAGGCGCGGCTCCTGAAACTCCTTCAAATCCCGCCCGGATCCCGGACGTCCCCGACGTCCCTTCGGCTCCGCCGACGTCGCGGACGACGGTACCGATGACGCCGAAGTTCGGGCGCATCCCGATCCTCGATCTCTCCCCGCAGGTGAACGACAATCTGTGGCCGGCGAAGGCCTTCGTCGGCGAAGCGGTGCCGTTCAAGGCCACCGCATTCCGTGAGGGCCACGACCTGATCGGCGTTATGCTCCTGCTGACCGCGCCCGACGGCACCCGGTCGCAGCATCCGATGTCCCTGACCGTGCCGGGAACCGACCGCTGGGAGACCACCGTGGGCCTCGGCAGCCAGGGCCGGTGGCAGTACCGGGTGCGGGCCTACGCCGACGACTGGGCCACCTGGCAGCACAACGCGTCCCTGAAGATCCCGGCCGGGGTCGACGTGGAGCTGATGTACCTGATCGGATCCGACCTCCTCCAGCGCGCGGCCGCCGACAAGACCCGGCCCCTGGCCGAGCGGCGTCTGTTCACGGCGGCGGCGAAGACACTCGTCGATCCGGCCAAGTCCCCGGATGCGCGCTTCGCGGTGATCTCCAACGAGAAGCTCAACGCCGCGGCAGCCGTGCGCCCACTCGCCGGGCTGGAAGCCTTCTCCGAGTCCCGCACCGTGCTCGTCGAACGCACCCGCGCGGGCGTCAGCTCCTGGTACGAGTTCTTCCCCCGTTCCGAGGGCGCGGTCAGGCGCGCGGACGGGACGTGGCAGAGCGGAACCTTCCGCACGGCCGCCGGCCGTCTCCCCGGAGTGGCGGCCATGGGCTTCAACGTCGTCTACCTGCCGCCGATCCACCCGATCGGCCGGTCGTTCCGCAAGGGCCCCAACAACACCCTCAACGCCGGGCCGAACGATCCCGGATCGCCCTGGGCGATCGGATCGGCCGCGGGCGGACACGACGCCATCCACCCGGATCTCGGCACCGTGGACGACTTCACCGCGTTCCTCGACGCCGCCCGGGGCAACGGCCTGGAGATCGCGATCGACCTGGCCCTGCAGGCCTCCCCCGACCACCCCTGGGTCACCGAGCACCCGGAATGGTTCACCACGCTTCCCGACGGGTCGATCGCCTACGCCGAGAACCCGCCGAAGAAGTACCAGGACATCTACCCGATCAACTTCGACAACGACCCGGCCGGGATCCGCGCGGAGGTGCTCCGGATCGTGCGGTACTGGATCGGCGTCGGCATCAACATCTTCCGGGTCGACAACCCGCACACCAAGCCGCTCGATTTCTGGGAATGGTTGATCCACGAGATCACGTCCGAGTTCCCGGACGTCGTCTTCCTCGCCGAGGCGTTTACCCGCCCGGCCCTGCTGCAGGGCCTGGGCAAGGTCGGTTTCCAGCAGTCGTACACCTACTTTACCTGGCGCAACTCGAAGCAGGAGTTGTCGGAATTCTTCGACGGCCTGGCCCATGAGACCGCCGACTTTCTGCGGCCGAACCTGTTCGTCAACACCCCGGACATCCTGTCGGAATACCTGCAGTTCGGTGGCCCGGCGGCGTTCAAGATCCGGGCCGCCCTCGCGGCCACGGCGGCGCCGACCTGGGGCGTGTACAGCGGTTTCGACCTCTTCGAGAGCGTGGCCCGTCCCGGCGCCGAGGAGAACATCGACAATGAAAAGTACGAGTACCGTCCGCGCGATTTCGCGGCGGCCGAGGCACGCGGCGCGTCCCTGGCTCCCTACCTCACCCTGCTCAACCGTATCCGGGCCGAGCACCCGGCCCTCGGGCAGTTGCGCAACCTCGACATCCACGGCAGCGAAGACGAGGCCATCCTCGTCTACAGCAAGTTCCTCGACGCCGAATTCACCGGCACCGGCCGGTCCGACGCGCTGATCATCGTGGCCAACGTGGACCCACACTCGGTGCGCCAGACCGTCGTACACCTGGACGTCACCCGCTTCGGCATTCCGCAGGGCGGATCGTTCGAGGTCGAAGACCTGGTCACCGGAGCCGTCTGGAACTGGTCTGCCGACAACTTCGTGCGCCTCGACGCATTCACCGAACCGGTGCACATCCTGCACGTGAAGGGACCGATTACATGAAGCACGCCCATCCCCGTCCCACCGACGGAGCCGACATGCCGGTGATCCCGGCGCACGTCCTGGAAGCCGTCGCGGCGGGCAGCTACTACAACCCACACGAGGTCCTGGGCCAGCACCTGCTCGCCACCGCCGGCGTCAGCGACCCGCTCACCGTCATCCGTGCCCTGCGGCCGCTGGCCACCGAGGTCATCGCGGTGCTGTCGACCGGTGCCCACGTGGAGCTGGCACACCTGAGCCACGGTATCTGGCAGGGTGTCAGCACCCTCGGCCTGCAGGACTACGTCCTGGAGACGCGCTACAGCGACGCCCCCACCTGGATCGTGGACGACCCGTACCGGTATCTGCCCACCCTGGGCGAGCTCGACCTGCACCTGATCGGCGAGGGGCGGCACGAGCGTCTCTGGGACGTGCTCGGCGCGCACTACCGGCCGCGCGTGGGACCGCTCGGCACCGGCTCCGGCACGTCCTTCGCTGTGTGGGCTCCGCACGCGCAGGCGGTCAGGGTGATCGGCGACTTCAACCAGTGGAGCGGCGTGCTGCACTCCATGCGCAACATGGGCAGCACCGGCGTCTGGGAGCTGTTCGTGCCCGGGCTGGCCGCCGGCTCCAACTACAAGTTCGAGCTGCTCGCTCAGTCGGGAGACTGGGTGCGCAAGGCCGACCCGATGGCCCGGTACACCGAGATCCCGCCGAAGACCGCGTCGGTCATCGGCGAGACCAGCTACGAGTGGGGGGATGCCGGCTGGCTGACCGAGCGCTCGGCCTCCGACCCGCACGACCGGGCGATGAGCATCTACGAGATGCACGTCGGCTCCTGGCGGCCGGGCCTCGGCTACCGGGACCTGGCCGACGAGCTGATCGCGTACCTGGACGAGCTGGCCTATACGCACGTCGAATTCATGCCGCTCAGCGAGCATCCGTACGGCGGTTCCTGGGGTTACCAGGTCACCGGTTACTACGCGCCGACGAGTCGTTTCGGCCCCCCGGACGACCTGCGCTACCTGATCGACCGGCTGCACCAGGCCGGCATCGGCGTGATCATGGACTGGGTCCCCGGTCACTTCCCGAAGGACGACTTCGCCCTGGCCCGGTTCGACGGCGAGGCGCTGTACGAGCACCCCGATCCGCGCCGCGGCGAGCAGATGGACTGGGGCACCTACGTCTTCGACTTCGGTCAGAAGCAGGTGCGCAACTTCCTGGTCGCGAACGCACTGTACTGGCTCGAGGAGTTCCACATCGACGGCCTGCGCGTGGACGCCGTCGCCTCGATGCTCTACCTGGACTACTCCCGCGAGGACGGTCAGTGGGAGCCGAACATCCACGGCGGCAACGAGAACCTCGAGGCGATCAGCCTGCTGCAGGAGATCAACGCCACCGCCTACAAGCGCAATCCCGGCGCGGTGATGATCGCCGAGGAGTCCACCAACTGGCCCGGCGTCACGGCCGCCACGTCGGGCGGCGGCCTCGGTTTCGGCATCAAATGGAACATGGGCTGGATGCACGACACGCTCGAGTACATGAGCGTGGACCCGATGTACCGGGCGCACCACCACAGCGAGCTGACCTTCTCGTTCGTCTACGCCTTCAGCGAGAACTTCCTGCTGCCGATCAGCCACGACGAGGTCGTGCACGGCAAGGGTTCCCTCGTCTCCAGGATGCCCGGCGACTCCTGGCAGCAGCTCGCGAACGTGCGCGCGTATCTGTCCTTCATGTGGGCGCACCCCGGCAAGCAGCTCCTGTTCATGGGCCAGGAATTCGGGCAGCGCTCCGAGTGGAGCGAGGCGCGCGGCCTCGACTGGTGGACCCTCGACCAGCCGGCCCACCGGGGCCTGTTCAACCTGGTCGGCCAGTTGAACCGGGTCTACCGGGCCAACGCGAGCCTCTGGGCGCGCGACTACGACGCGAGCGGGTTCGAGCTGCTCGACGGAGGCGCGGCCGCGCAGAACGTCGTCTCGTTCCTGCGCTGGGACAACGACGGCAACCCCGTCGCCTGCCTGTTCAACTTCTCCGGTCAACCGCACATCGGTTACCAGGTCGGCCTGCCGTTCGCGGGCGTGTGGGAGGAGATCCTGAACACGGATGCCGAGGAGTTCGGCGGTTCCGGGGTCGGAAATCTGGGCGCCGTGGAAGCCTCGGCTACCCCGTGGGCGGGCCGCCCGGCATCCGTCGTTCTCAGCCTGCCGCCCCTCGCGGGCCTCTGGTTGCGACTGCGCCGCTAACGACGACGCGCTCAGTCCGCGAAAGCGCGAAAAGGCCCCCTCGACGATGCCGAGGGGCCTTTTCGCGGCCTCAGCTGCGTGCGCCCAAGCGTCGCCGCCCGAACGAATTCGACGGAGATTCTGCCGGAATCGGCCCCAAACCCTACCAAACGGCGATTTTAGAGCAGAATCTCCGTCGAATTGGGTCGACGGCGTCGCCTCTGGGTATGGGCTCGGGGCGTCGGTTAGTAGAGCAGCGCGGTGAGGCGCGAGCGGGTGGGCGGCACCCGCGGGTCGTCCTGGCCGACGACCTCGAACAGTTCGAGGATGCGCTCCCGGATCTTGTTCCTGCCGACCGGCTCCTGCGCGGGGAAGAGCTCGAGCAGCCGATCGAAGGCGTCCTCGATGTGGCCGCCCGACAGATCGAGGTCCGCCACCAGGAGTTGCGCATCGAGGTCCCCGGGAGCGGCAGCGGCGGCCGCACGGATTTCGGCCATCGTCTTGCCGTGCAGACGGGCCAGCAGGCTCACCTGCGCCAGGCCGGCCACGGCCATGGTGTCCCTTGGGTCGCGGGCCAGCGCGGTCTTGTAGAGGGCGATCGCTGCCTCGTAGTCCCCACGCTCGATCGCGTCGTAGGCCTCGCGGTGCAGGGGCGGCAGCTCCGGCTCGGCCGGGACCGGCGCCTCGGAGGCGTCTCCGGCGGCTCCCGCACCGACTGCGGGCGCGGCGGCGGTCCCGGTGACTCCGTGCTCCGACGCGAGCTCGAGCACACGCTCGAAGACCTCGCGCACCTGGGCCTCGGGCAGCGCCCCGTTGAACAACGCCACCGGCTGGCCGCCGATGACGGCGGCCACGGTCGGGATCGACTGCGCCTGGAACGCCTGCGTGAGCTGGGGGTTGGTGTCGACATCCACCTTGGCCAGCACGAACCTGCCGGCGTACTCGGCGACGAGCCTCTCGAGCACGGGCGAGAGCTGCTTGCACGGCTCGCACCACTCGGCCCAGAGGTCGACGATGACCGGCACCGTCATGGACAGTTCCAGCACCTCTCCGAAGTTCGCGTCGGTGCCGTCAAGAATCAGGCTCGGCACCGGCACGGGCGCCCCCGCAGGTGCGGCCGGCGCACCGGGGACCGGAGCGGCCGGGCGGTTCACCAGGGACGACAGGTCGACGGCGCCGCGCATGTTCATTCCGGACGGGGGGACAGTGGTCATGGAATCTCCGAGGATGAGATGAGGCCCTGGGCGATGCCAAGGAGGACGATTTTTTCTTTCGAACCGGCTGCCGGAACGTGGAAGAGGAGCTGGTCACCGTAGACGCTCTGGATGCCCTTGGCGGTTTTTTCCACTCCCGAAAGCGCCTTGCTGGCCCCTTCGGTCTGCACCGTGGCGCCGCCATCGAGGATCTTAGCCGTCTCCGTCTCGGTCAGACTCACCGCGACGATGCTGCCGGAGTCGTTGGTGGCCAGGGCCACCGTCGACCCCTTCCCGACGGCGGTCGCGAACTCGAGGGACGCCGTCTTGGAGAGCTTGCCGATCCGGTCGGCCCTGAGGGTGGCCACCTGGGTGCGGAAGGTGTCCCCCTCCGCCTCGAAGAGACCGAAGGAGGGGCTGGCCTCCCCCTGCATCAGGATGTCGGCGTAGGCCGCGGCGACCTCACCCGGCGGCAGGGCCAGGAGTTTGGAGTCGGGCGCGATGATGGGCGCGCCGATGCTCGCCGGCGCCACGTCGGGAACCTTCGCGGCCGGTTCCAGCTGCATCGCGTACTCGACCAGGTAGTCGGCCCGCGGGCTCTCCTGCCGGAGCACCAGCGCCAGCGGGGCCACGGTGGGCGCGGCCTTGTCCTGGATCACGGTCAGGACAACCCGCGGCCAGTTCGAGGACTGCTGCGGCAGCTTCAGCGTGAGCGGTGCGGCCGGAAGGGCCGGCACGGCCTTCAGCGCGGGGTCCACGGCGCGCACCTTGTAGTTGGCCAGCCGTTCCGCGAGGGCAGGACCGGTGAACCGGGTCGCGATGGCCTCCGCATCCAGCTTCGCGTCGGCGTCGGTGGAGAGTCTGGAAATGTCGGAAACAATTCGCTCCAGTTGTGGCACCGAGACGGCGGGCGGCGGCACGTCCTCGGCCGCGGGGAGGTCGGTGGCTCCGGGAGTCGCGGTGACCGACGCCTTCGGGGCGGACGGCGCGCTCGGCCAGAAGTCGGCCGAACACCCGCTCAGCAGGAGGCCGGACACCAGGACCACGGGGACAACCCTGACCATGGAGCGGGTGACCGACCGACGCGAGCCGGTGATCTCGCTGGCCTTGATCGCCTTGGGACGGGGCACCCGCGGGAGCCGGGGCATCCGCGGGCCGCGGGGCAGGTTGCGGCGCGGGCCATGCGAACGGCGCAGGTGCAGCAGGGCCAGCAGATACATGACCAAGCCGAGGAGGGCGACGATCCCGCCGCCCGCGATCAGCGGGCCGGCCCACGGGGTGGAGTTGTCGACGGGCCAGGACAGGGTGACCGTCGTCGGTGCGGGCGCGGTGCCGTCGGACGCGACGATCAGGGAGATGCCCTCCGGAACGTGGACAGTGGTGGTCAGGGTCTTCTTGGCGGTGAATTCCTGGAGCCACATGTCAGACCCCGCCGGGTTGGTGATCGTCTCGGCCACGGGCGCAGCAGTCTCCGATGATGCCGCGTCGGCCGCTTCGGCCGCGGGGGCCTCGACGATTTTGCTGCTGAGCCGGGGAGCGTTCCTGGCCTGGCGGATGTCCGCATACGGGGAGTCCCCGAGCCAGGCCTTCACGTCGCTGGAACGCCCGTAAGCCAGGAAGACGGTGTCGGCACCGGTGACGGTGACGGTCTGGCTGCCGTCGAACGCGGTCAGCGCACTGGACTCGATCACCGCGTACCGGGCCTCGTCCGCGATGGTCGCGCTGAGGCTGGTGGATGCCGGTTCGAGAAAGACCGTCCGCTGGGCGATGCCGAGAACGATCATCCCGGCCGCAAGGACGAATGCCACAATGGCAATAAGAAAACGCACGTAAACCCTCCTGTGTTGCCCGCCGCTCACCACACGCTTGGGGCGGGCACTGCCCGGTTTTGGGCCCGGGGAGCAGCAGACAGGACATTTCACGATACTGGTTGCCCCTGAGAGCTGCCTAATAGTCCTTCAACTGGGACCGGCCGCCCCCTCCCCAACATACTAAAATTGACGAGACTCCCCCCGATGCACCGTGGTCGGGGGTCCGAGTCCCATTTTGAGGAGATAGCGTGGCACTCGACGAAGCTGATTTCACCCAGGTTTTCCGTGGATACGACCGGGAAGAAGTCGACAAGGCCATCCAGGGTCTTCGTCGCGACCTTATTCAGGCCAACAGCCAGGGCACCGAAGCGAACAAGGAGATCAAACGCCTCACCGCCCACATCGAGGACCTGAACGCCGAAATCGAGGAAGTGGGCAGCCCCACCTTCTCCGGACTCGGCACCAAGCTGGAGAACACCCTCCGCGTCGCGGAGGAACAGTCGACCCGCGTCATCGCCCAGGCCGACATCGACGCCGAGCGGCTGCGCGCATCCGCTGCCAGCGAAGTGCAGACCCTGCGCCGTGAGGCGAAAGACCACGCCGACCGCGTTCTTTCGGATGCCGGCGTGAAGGCCGGCCGCATCATGGACGACGCCATCGCCGAGGCCGACGACCTCCTGGCCCGCGCCCACGACGACTCCACGACGCTGACCCAGGACGCCATGCACGACGCGGCCGCCATCCGCGGCGCCGTGGCCACCGAAGCGGCCGAGCTGCGGTCCACGGTGAAGCGGGAGGTCGCCGCGATCCGCTCCGAAGCCGAGCGTGAGGCCGCCGAGGTGCGCGTGGTCGCCCAGCGGGAAGCAACCGAGGCGCAGGAGATCGCGGCCGGCCTGACGACGGAGACGGAGCTGACCCGGGCCGAGGTCGCCCACGAACTCGACCAGCAGCGCGCCGACCTTGCCCGCGAAACCGAGCAGGCCAGAATCGACCTCGCGGCCGAGACCGAGCAGGCGCGCGTCGACCTTGCCCGGGAGACCGAGCAGGCCAGAATCGACCTCGCCCACGAGACCGAGGCCGCGCGCACCGACCTCGCGGCCGAGATCGAGCAGGCCCGCACCGACCTCGACAGGGAACTTGAGCAGGCCCACGCCGACCAGGCGATCGCGGCCGACCAGGCCCAGACCGACCTGGCCAGGGACCTCGATCGCAGGCGGGCGGACCTGGAGCACGAGACCCACAAGGCGCGCGCCGACCTGGCTGCCGAGACCGAGCAGGCCCGGGCAGATCTCGGGCGCGAACACGAACAGGCCAGGGCCGATTTTGCCGCGGACAGCGAGCAGCTGCGCATCGACCTCGAGAATCACCTGACGGCCGCTCGCAAGCGCGGCGAACACGAGGCCGCGAAACTGAAGCGGGAGATCGACCAGACCAGGGCCGACCTGGACATGGAGCTGAAGGCACGCCGGGACGAAGCAGAGCAGGGGCACCTGACCCGTCACCAGGAGGCCGTCGCCCAGACGCAGAAGTTCATTTCCGACGCGACCCGGCAGCTCACCGAGACCACCCAGCGCACGGCCGAACTTCGCGCCCTGAACGACCAGCTGGACGCTGACGCCCGAGACGAGGCCCGAGCAGTGAAGAAGACCGCGGAGGAATCCGCGGAACGCACGGTGCGGGAGGCCGAGGCCCGCGCGAGCGCTCTGGTGACGGAGGCGGAATCGCGCACACGCGTTCTCGTTGAGGACGCGGAGGAGCGCCTGTCCCAGATTAGGATTGAGCGCGACGCGGTGGCCGGCTACTTCGAGAGCCTGCGCGGCCTGCTCACCCAGGCGGAGAGAGTCACCTCGGACGAGTAGTCCACCAGCAGCAGCAGCAGCACCGACGATGAGAACCGACGCCGAGTCGTCGCCAATGGGGGAGCACGTGAAGATTCAAAATGCATTCCGAGTCGGCCTGATCGGAACCCTCGGCGTCGGCGTCGGACTACTGATCATCTCCTCCGTTGTCACGCTGCAGACGATCATCACCTACATCGGGGCCGCGCTCTTCCTCTCGCTCGGACTCGACCCGGCCGTGTCCTGGCTGGAGAAGAAAAAGTTCCCGCGCCGGTGGGCGATCCTGACGGTTCTGGCCGTCGTACTCAGCGTCCTCACCGGCATGGTCTTCGCCGTCGCCCCGATCATCGTCGACCAGGTGTCCAAGCTCTCCAAAGCCATCCCCGACCTGGTGAAGTCGGTCAACTCCTCGACGTTCCTCACCGACCTGCAGAACCAGTTCCCCGGCCTGGAGGTCTCCAAGATCGTCACCTCGGTGACTGACTTCCTCGGCAAGAACCTGACCTCGATCACGTCCACGGTGATCCAGTCCGGCATCGCCGTGGTGAGCGGCCTGTTCGGCGCTTTGATCATCCTCATTCTCACGCTCTATTTCACGGCCTCCCTGAACGGCATGAAGCACGCGATGTACCAGCTGGTGCCGGCGTCCAAGCGGGAGCGGTTCGCCGACCTCAGCGAGCAGATCACGACCGCCGTCGGCCGTTTCGTGATCGGGCAGGGTGCCCTGGCCCTGTGCAACGGCGTGCTCAGTTTCATCTTCCTGTCCATCATCGGGGCCCCCTTCCCGGCCTTGCTGGCACTGATCGCCTTCCTGTTCTCGCTCGTTCCCCTGATCGGGACCATCACCGGTTCGATCATCATCGTGCTGACCTGCCTGATCCCCGGGATCGGCAGTTCGCCGTTCACGGCCCTGGTCGCAGCGATCTACTACCTCATCTACATGCAGGTCGAGGCGTACCTGCTCAGCCCGAACATCATGAACCGCGCCGTCGCCGTACCAGGGGCGCTCGTCGTCGTGGCCGCCCTCGCCGGCGGAAGCCTGCTCGGCATCCTCGGCGCCCTGATCGCCATCCCCGTCGCCGCGGCCGCCATCATGATCATCAAGCAGGTCGTCGTGCCGAGGCAGAACGAACTCTGACGAATCGGTTCGGCTAGGCGAGCGGGCCGGTCCACTCCGTCGGCAGGGGTGCGGCCGCCGGGTTGACCACGGCGACGATCTCGTCCAGGACCCGGCGCGTCTGGCTCTCCCCGACCCACAGGTGCTTCCCGCCGTCCACGGCGATGAACCGGGTGCCCGGCACGCTGCTGAAGCGCTGACGGGCCTCCTCCGGCCGCAGGTAGTCGTCGTGCTCCGGGATGATGGCGACGAGGGCCCGCTCATTCCCCGCCCACCTGGCCAGATCCGCATCCGACGCCCGGTGCAGGGGTGGCGACAGCAGGATGGCGCCCCGGATCGGGTGCTCGAGACCGTACTTGATCGCCAGTTCGGTGCCGAAGGACCAGCCGACCAGCCAGGGGTTCGGCAGGCCCCGTTGGGCGACGAAGGCCATGGCCGCCGCGAGGTCCTCGCGCTCGGCGTCCCCGCCGTCGAAACTGCCCCCGCTGGTGCCGCGCGGGGAGGTCGTACCGCGGGTGTTGAACCGCAGGACGGCCAGATCGGCGAGGGCCGGCAGCCGGCCGGCTGCCTTGCGGAGGAGGTGGGAGTCCATGAAGCCGCCGTGCGTGGGCAAGGGATGCAGGGTGACGAGAGTGGCCACCGGGGGGCGGCCCACCGGTGTCGCGAGCTCCCCCACCAGGGTCAGGCCATCGCCGGTGTGCAACTCGATCTGCTCGCGCACCGCCGGCAGTTCGACTCCCCCGCGAATCTCGACCACGCTCGAACTCACGGTTTCTCCTTCTCGGATGCCCGCTGCGGCATCCCTATCTGATCTTCCAGCAGTGCGTGTGCCAGTGCCGGCGGGCCGCCAGGTCGGCGGCCTCGCCCATCAGGCCGTCGTTTCGCCACGCGACGACATGGGCGAGTCCGGGCGCGATGTGCAGGCTGCAGCCCGGGCAGACATAGGCCTTGACGGCCTGCGCACCGGTCACCGGTTGAACGGTCCAGAGGCCGTCGCGCCCGGATTCCGTGCGGCGCCAGCCGGCCCGCAGACGGGACAGGCCGTCATCCGGCTCGCCCGACCCGGCCGGCTTGCGGCCACGAGGTCGGTTGCTGCGGGCCATGGGCACAGTCTACGTCGGGGCGGCCGGCTTGCGGCCACGGGGCCGGTGGGGGCGTGCGGCGCGTTAGTACCAGCCGACGTCGCCGGAGTGCGCCCAGGCACCGCACGGCGTTCCGTAGCGGCCGCTGATATAGCCGAGGCCCCAGTCGATCTGCGTCGCGGCGTTGGTCTGCCAGTCGTCGCCGGAGGTGGCCATCTTGGAGCCCGGCAGCGCCTGAGGGATGCCGTACGCGCCGCTCGAGGAGTTCTCGGCGTTGACGCGCCAGCCGGACTCCTTCTTCCACAGCGAGACGAGGCAGTTGAACTGGTCGTCGCCCCAGCCGCGGTCAGCCACCATCCCGGACGCGATGGCCTGGGCGGAGCCGGGATCGGGAACGGCGGCCGTCGGCGCCGTAGACGACGATGACTTCGACGCTACGGGAGCCGCGACGGGCACCGGAACGGGAATGGGCTTCTCGTTCACGGTGAAGCTGTCTCGGGTCACGGTGTTCGCGTAGCCGGCGGCGACCTGGATCTCCTGGGCGGGACCAGACGGCCGGCTCACGCCGACGACCTGGAAGTACGGTGACGCGGTGGCGCCGGAATACGGGTCCACGACGGTGACCAGCACGAAGGCCGCAGCAGCCGTGAAGGCGAAAAGGAAGAGCGACGCCTGACCTCTGGACCGGGGCCTTCTCATTGCGGGCCTGACGGGTATGGCGGCGTGCTCGGACTCGATGATGCTCATATGTCTACCCACGATGTCCTGAGCCTAACCCAGATCACGCATAACAGCGAGATAACGGCGTGCGTGTTAGCGAACCGCCAGCATCACGTCGATCACGCCGTCCAGGACGACGTCGACCTGGGCTTCGCGATAGCCGCCGCGCTGGGGCCGGAATACCGCGCACCGCACGTCCTCGATCGTGACCGGGAAGCCGTCTTCGAAGTACCGCACCAGCCGGGACGCGAACCGGTCGACGTCTACCCGGCTGTAGCCGACCGTAAGGATGCTGACGCGGGAGAAACGGTGGTGGTCGGCGCGACCGAGCCGGTTGACCAGGACCTGGGCCAGATCGTGTGCCTCTTCCAGCCAGGCCTCCTTGCCCTGTGCACGCGTGGCCCGGTCACGGTCGCGGGTGGCGAAGGCATCCTCGAGCCGTTCGAGGGCCGCGTCCACGTGGGCGGGAGAATAGCCGCCCTTGTGCAGGCTGAACGCGGTGTGACGGATGGTTTCGGCCGTGAGCGGAGCGCCCTCGCCTCCGTCATCGGTGGCGTCGTACGCCTTCCGAGCCGCTGCGAGGAATGACTCGACCTGCGTCGTGTTGTAACCCAGCGTCTTTTTGGGGGTGCGCGGGAAGGTCGTGGCCACTGCGTCATGCTGCCTCACAGCATCTCCTCTGTTTCGAGCGTCAACTGTTAGGCGAAGATCAGGTACAGGGCGTACGCGGCTGCGGCCGACGGAAGGATCGAGTCCAGCCGGTCGAGGAATCCGCCGTGGCCCGGCAGCCAGGAGCTCATGTCCTTGATCCCGAGGTCCCGCTTGATCAGTGACTCCGCCAGGTCGCCGAAGGTCGCGCTGAGCAGGATGACGACCCCAAAGATGAGGCCGAACCACCAGGGCTCGTGGAGCATCAGGACGGACAGGAGCACGCCGATCCCCAGGCAGGCGGCACCGGCACCCGCGAAACCTTCCCAGGTCTTCTTGGGGCTGATGCTGGGCACCATCTTGTGCTTGCCGAAGCTGAGCCCCGTGGCGTAGGCGGCGGTGTCCGCCGAGATGACGATCAGCAGGAACGCGAGCGTCCACCACTGCCCCTCGGGCAGCGCCACCAGAAGCACGGAGAAACTGCCCAGGAAGACGACGTAGGACTGGATCAGCAGGCCGCCACCGACATCCGCCAGCACGCTGCTCGCATCGGCGCGGTGGCTCTTCCAGGCGAGCAGAACGACCCGCCAGAGACCGATCAGCAGGATGCCGCCGAGCGTGGCCAGCCACTGGCCGGTCGCTCCGAAGTAGAACGCGGCCGGCACCACGGACACGGCAGCCAGTACGACCGGGATGCGGGGCACGTTCCGCCCGGAGTGGCGAAGCGCCTGGGCCAGCTCGAAGGCGGTGAGGCCGACGAACGCGGCCGCGCAGACCATGAACAGGTCCTTGACCACGATGAGGCTGAACAGCATGAACAGTCCCAGCGCCAGCCCGATCAGGGTGGCGAGGATCAGGTTGCGGCCCGTGCGAGCCTGGATACGCACCTGCGTCGCGTCCAGCTGCGCCCGGGTGGCCTGCATCTGACGTTCGATGTCAGCCCTGGTGGACTGGACCTGGGCCCGGAACTCGGCACGGCTGACGCCATGCGCGCGCTTGGGCGGCAGGTCTTTTTTCGAATCGTCCGTCATGGTGCTGAACTCCCTAGATCTCGAGGAGTTCGGCTTCTTTGCGCTTGAGGGCATCGTCGATGGCATCGACGTGGGCCTTGGTGATCTGTTCCAGTTCCTTCTCACCGCGGGCCACGTCGTCGTCACCGACCTCGGTCTTGAGGGCCTCGAGTTCGTCCTTGGCCTTGCGCCGGAGGTTGCGCACGGACACCTTCGCGTCCTCGGCCTTGGTGCGGACGATCTTGACGTACTCCTTGCGGCGGTCCGCCGTCAGCTCGGGCAGAGTGGCGCGGATGACGTTGCCGTCATTGCCCAGGTTCGCCCCGAGGTTCGGGGTGTCGCGGATGGCCTGCTCGATATCGCGCAGGGCGCCCTTGTCATACGGGCCGATCAACAGCGTGCGGGCTTCCTGGTTCTGGAGGGAGGCGATCTGCTCCAGCGGCGTCGCCGTGCCGTAGTAATTGACCAGGATCTTCGCGAACATCTGCGGGTTCGCGCGGCCGGTTCGCACGGTCGCGAAATCGTCCTTCGCGGCTTCGACAGCCTTGTGCATGCGTGCGGTGGCATCGGACAGAACATCCGTGATCACGGTGACTCCTTCTTCGGTGGCGTTGACAAGCTTAGTTGGAGACGAGGGTTCCCAGATCGGCCCCGAGAATGGCGGCCGTCACGTTGCCGTGCGGAGCCATCCCGAAGACCTGCATGGGCATGCCGTTGTCCATGCAGAGGCTGAACGCGGTCGAGTCGACGACCTTGAGCCCGCGCTGCAGGGCCTCCTGATAGGTGATGCGGTCGATCTTGTGCGCGGCCGGGTTGGTGCGCGGGTCATCGGAGTAGACGCCGTCCACGCCGTTCTTGGCGACGAGCACGATCTCGGCGTCGATCTCGAGGGCACGCTGCGCCGCGACGGTGTCGGTCGAGAAGTAGGGCAGTCCGGCACCGGCGCCGAAAATGACGACGCGGCCCTTTTCCAGGTGGCGCTCCGCGCGGCGGGGGATGTACGGCTCGGCCACCTGGGTCATCGCGATGGCGGACTGGACCCGGGTCTCAGCGCCCGCCTGCTCCAGGAAGTCCTGCAGCGCCAGCGCGTTCATGACGGTGCCGAGCATCCCCATGTAGTCGGCCCGGCCACGGTCCATGCCGCGCTGTGACAACTCGGCTCCACGGAAGAAGTTGCCGCCGCCGACGACGATCGCGATTTCGACCTGCTTGGCCGCTTCGGCGATCTCGCGGGCGAGGGCGCTGATGACGTCGGGGTTCACGCCGAGGCTTCCCGCCCCGAATGCTTCCCCAGAAAGCTTGAGGAGGACCCTGCGCTTTTTGACCGAATCTGACATGCTGTGCGCGTCCTTCCGTTGTACCTGTCTTAAAACTACTGGGTGAGCTACTGGGCGCGCACACAGAGAAGGAGACCGGATTGCGAATGCAACCCGGTCTCCATCGTTACTCAATTTCTCGTTACGCGCCGACCTTGAACCGGGCGAAGCCCGAGACGGTCAGTCCGGCGTCCGCGAGAACCTTGCTGACGGACAACTTGTTGTCCTTGGCGTAGTCCTGCTCGAGGAGTGCGACCTGCTTGAAGTAAGCCGTGACGCGACCCTCGACGATCTTGGGCAGAGCCGCTTCGGGCTTGCCCTCGTTCTTCGAGATCTCGGTCACAATGCGGCGCTCGGCCTCGACGGCGTCGACGGGAACGTCTTCGCGCGCGAGGTACTCGGGATTCGCGAAGGAGATGTGCTGGGCCACGCTGCGCGCGGTCTCTGCGTCGTCTCCGGAGTAGCCGAGAACAACACCGACCTGCGGGGGCAGGTCCTTGCTGGTCTTGTGCAGGTAGATCGCGAACTTCTCACCCGTGACGGATGCGACGCGGCGCAGTTCGAACTTCTCGCCGATGATCGCGGCTTCGCCGTCGATGAGCTGGCCGACGGTCTGGGCGTCGACCGGAGCGGCCAGGCCTTCCTCGACGGTGGTGGTGCCGGCAGCGGCGACCGCGTCCAGGACCTTCTCGGCCAGTGCGACGAACTTGACGCCCTTGGCGACGAAGTCGGTCTCGCAGGCGAGTTCGATCATGGTTGCGGTGTTGCCGATTTCCTTGGCCGCGACGAGTCCCTCCGAAGTGGAGCGGTCGGCGCGCTTGGCGTTGCCCTTGGCACCCTTCATCCGGAGGAGTTCGACGGCCTTTTCCATGTCGCCGTCGGCTTCAACGAGGGCGTTCTTGGTGTCGACCATGCCAGTGCCGAGGCGCTCGCGCAGAGCCTTGACGTCTGCGAGGCTGATGCTTGCCATACCGGGACCCCTTACTTGGTTTCTTCGGCGGGAGCGTCGACCGCGGCGGCTGCTACGGCTTCGTCAGCTGCGGCTTCTTCCGCGGGGGCGGCGGCAACCTCTTCGGTGGCAACCGGCTCGGCGACGACGGCCTCGGTGGCGACAGTCTCGTCAGCAACCGGGGTGGTCTCGGCCGGAGCGGCCAGCAGTTCGGCTTCCCACGCGGCGAGGGGCTCGATTTCGGCCTCCGGCTTGGCGTGGCGCTGAATGAGGCCCTCGGCTGCAGCGTCCGCGATGATGCGGGTCAGCAGGCCGACGGAACGGATGGCGTCGTCGTTGCCCGGGATCGGGTACTGGACGTCGTCCGGGTCGCAGTTCGTGTCGAGGATCGCGATGACGGGGATGCCGAGCTTGCGGGCTTCGTCAATGGCGAGGTGCTCCTTGTTGGTGTCCACAACCCACAGCGCCGACGGCGTCTTCGTGAGGTTGCGGATTCCGCCGAGGCTCTTGTGAAGCTTGACGAGCTCGCGCTTCTTGATGAGCATTTCCTTCTTCGTGAAACCGCTCTTGGCGGTGTCCTCGAAGTCGAGCTCTTCGAGCTCCTTCATGCGGGCCAGACGCTTGGAAACGGTCTGGAAGTTGGTGAGGAGGCCACCGAGCCAGCGCTGGTTGACGTAGGGCTGGCCCACGCGGATCGCCTGTTCGGCGATCGATTCCTGCGCCTGCTTCTTCGTTCCGACGAAGAGGATGGTGCCGCCGTGGGCAACCGTCTCCTTGACGAAGTCATAGGCCTTGTCAACGAACCCGAGCGACTGCTGCAGGTCGATGATGTAGATGCCGGAGCGCTCGGTGAAGATGAAACGCTTCATTTTCGGGTTCCAACGGCGGGTCTGGTGCCCGAAGTGCACGCCGCTGTCGAGCAGCTGGCGAATGGTTACGACGGCCATGAGCCGTTCTCCTTATCTGGCGCGCTGCGAGGCAGCAAAACGCCAATCGGTTTGTGTCGTGATCGGATGATCACTACTCCTGGTGCCCGGCACACATCCGCCCCGCTTCGAGAAGCAAGGACCGAGTGGACGTGGAGGCCGAATGGGCACGCGTAGTCAGCGCACGAAGCGCTGCTTGGACGAGTTTAGCACCCACCGGCACCGCGTCTGGTGCACCGCACCCCGCCCGCGCCCTTCCCCCGGCTCCTCCACAGCCAGACCCCCCGGGGTGCGCAGCACGGATGCCGCGGATACCGGCCGGCCGCATCGCCCCTGAGGCACGGTGGTCGCATGAACCTCTCCCGTTTACTCTCCGCGGCACTGCTGGTGCCGCTGGCCGGCGTGCTGCTGCCGGCGCCGCCCGGCACGCCATCGACTGCGACGAGTGTGGCGGGGACCTGGTCCTGGCCACTGGTGCCGCCGCATCCGGTGGTCGAGGGATTCAGAGCCCCTGCCAGCGAGTATGCGGACGGTCATCGCGGCCTGGACCTGCAGGCGATCCCCGGCACGGCCGTGTTCGCACCGTACGACGGTGTCGTCTCCTTCGCCGGCGTGGTGGTGGATCGCCCTGTGCTGTCGCTCGCTCACGCGGGCGACGTGGTGTCGACGGTGGAACCGGTGGCGGCCATCGTGGGCGCGGGCGAGCGCGTCGCTGCGGGGCAGCTCCTCGGGCACGTTGCCGCCGGGGGCCACTGCGCCGACCGCTGCCTCCACCTCGGGCTGAGGCAGCACGGCCGTTACGTCTCTCCCCTGCTCTACCTGGGCGGGGTCCCACGGGCGGTCCTGCTGCCGGCGCGGTAGCCGTGCCGAGTCAGGCGCGGGGGTGCGCGCTCCGGTAGCTCTGCTGGAGCCGTTCCGCGGAGACGTGCGTGTAGATCTGGGTGGTGCCCAGGCTGGCGTGGCCGAGGAGTTCCTGCACGGCGCGCAGGTCGGCGCCTCCGTCGAGCAGGTGGGTCGCTGCGGTGTGGCGCAGCGCGTGCGGGCCCGCCGGTCCGTTTCCCGGGATGCCGGCCAGCAGGGTGGCGACGAGCCGGTACACGGCCCGCACGCCCAGCCGCTGCCGCCGGGCTCCCAGGAACAGCGCGTTCTGCACCGCCGCTTTCTGCACCCCCGTTTCCTGCACCCCCGTTTCCTGCACCCCGCCCGCCGCCAGCACGGGCCTGGCCCGGCCGAGGTAGGCGAGGATCGCGGTCTGGGCGGGAACGCCGAACGGCACCACCCGCTCCTTCGCGCCCTTGCCCGTGACCCGAACCGTCAACCGGTGCAGGTCGACGTCGGCCACGTCGAGGCCGACGAGTTCGGAGACCCGCAGGCCCGACGCGTAGAGCAGTTCGACGATCGCGAGTTCGCGGAGCGCTGCCGGGTCATTCGTGCGGGCGCGGAGTTCGAGGTGAGTGAGCAGGTCCTGCATCTGCGCCCGGTTGATCACGCGCGGGAGCGGGCGGCCGGGCTTCGGTGAGCGCAGCCTTACCGCGGGGTCGGCGGAACTGCCGCCGGTGCGGGCCAGCCAGGCCGTGAAGCTGCGGGCGGATGCCGAACGCCTCGCGATCGTCGCCCGCGCGAGCCCCGCCTGGGTGGCGACCCAGAGCCAGTCGCGGAGCAGGTCGAGGCTCAACCCTTCCGTGTCGGTGACGCCGCGAGTCTCCGCATAGGCGACGAGCCCGGCCAGATCGGTGCGGTAGGCCCGGACGGTGTGCACGGAGAAGCCACGCTCGGCCGCAAGGTAGATGACGAAGTCGTCGACATGGGCAGCGAGGAGGCGTGCGGGCGCAGCCGTCACCCTGATTCGACCTGCCTGGAGAAGGCCTCGGTGCGCTGTTCGGGAGTGAGCGCCTCCATCCGGGCGAGGAAGGAGGCATCGAAGCCGGTTGCCGCCTCGAACTCCCCGAGGGCCACGTGGGAGTGCACGATCTGGTCGAAGTAGACGTGCACGAGGTTGATCGACTGGCCGCCCTGCAGGCCGCTGAGTTCGCCGCGCGGCGCGGTCGGATCGATGGTGTAGCAGGTCGCGGCAGCGACCGACACGGGGATTCCGGCGAAGAGTCCGGTCGTCGCGTAGTGCAGGTGCCCGCCCAGGATCGCCCGGATGTCGCTGCCGGCAACCACCTCGGCCAGTCTCGCCTGCCCCCGCAGCTCAAGGATGGCCATCAGGGGCAGCATCGTCGGCACGGGCGGATGGTGCAGCGTCAGAAGACTGCCGTGGGGAGCCGGCTCGCGCAGCACGTCCGTCAGCCAGGCCAGCTGCGCCTCGGACAGGTCGCCGTGGTGATAGCCCGGGACACTCGTGTCCAGGGCGATGATGCGCACTCCCCCAATGTCGTGCACACGGTCGACGGGTGCCATCGACCCGGCCTCGCGCAGCAACTCGGTGCGGAAAGCCTCCCGCTTGTCGTGGTTGCCCATCACCCAGATGACGGGGGCGCCCATCCGTTCGGCCGCGGCCTCGACGATGTCGCGCACCCGGCGATACGCATCGGCCTCACCCCGGTCGGCGATGTCGCCGGTGAACACGAGCGCGTCCGGCCGGAGGCCGGACCGCTCCAGCTGCGCCATCGCCTGGTACACCGTGGTGTCGGTGTCGACCGCACCATAGAGTGCCCGGCTGCCGCCGAGGAAATGGGTGTCACTGATGTGCGCGATCAGGTGGGACGCGGGCGGGTACTGGCCCAGTTGCACGGCTGACATGACTCACCTTTCTCGGTGCCGCCCAGACTACGGCCTGCCTCCGATCATGGTGTCATTCGGAACAGGCGGCGCACCACCTGACCGTCGGCGAGCGCGTCCAGACCCTCGTTGAGTTCGGCGATCGGCCTGGTGTCCGTGTGCAGCAACTCGACCGGCAGCCGGCCATCGCGCCAGAGCTGCAGGTATGCGGCGATGTCCCGGGTCGGGACGGAGTCGCCCATGTAGGAGCCCAGCAGTCGAACGCCGGTGCCGGCGAACTGCAGGGCCTGCACGGAGAGCTGCTGCTCCGGGTTCGGCAAGCCGACCGAGACCAGGGCGCCTCCCCGTGTCAGCAGACCCAGGCAAGCCTCCATCACCCGGGCGCTACCGACCGCTTCGATGGCGACGTCCACGCCGTCCCCGGTGTGCTCGGCCACCAGGGCGGCAGCCTGCTCGGGGGACCCGGCGACATCCGCGCCGCATTTGAGGGCCAGCGCCTGCTTCTCCGGCAGCGGATCGATGGCGATCACGGTGGTTCCGGCGACCTGCGCGGCCGCCATGACGGACATCAGCCCCACCGCTCCCAACCCGAACACGATGATGGACTGGCCGGGTACCAGCCGGGCCGTGTTGAGCACGGCGCCGATCCCGGTCAGGGCGGCGCAGCCGAACATGGCGGCCACGTCGAACGGAACGTCGTCGTCGATGACGACGACGGACTCCCGGGCGACGAGCGCGAACTCCGAGAAGGCGGAGACACCCAGGTGGTGGTTGATGCGTTCACCGTCGGCCGAGGCGAGGACGGCGTCGCCGTGCAGGAGATCGCCGGTGCCGTTGGCCGCGGCGCCGCGGTGGCAGAGCGCCGGGCGCCCCGCCGTGCAGGCACGGCACCGGCCGCAACTGGGCACGAAGACGAGCACGACCCGGTCGCCGACCCGGACATCCGTGACGCCGGAGCCGAGCGCGGCCACAATGCCGGCCGCCTCGTGGCCGAGGGCCATGGGGAGCGGCCGCACCCTTGACCCGTTGATCACGGACAGGTCGGAGTAGCACAGGCTGGCCCGTTCGATCTTCACCAGGACCTCGCCGGCTCGCGGCCGGGGAACGGCCAGCTCTTCCTGCACCAGCGGCGCGCTGACCGAGTACGGGCGGGACGCCCCGGACTCACGGAGGATCGAACTGAGCATCGTGGCGGGCATCGTTGCGGGCTGCATGGCTCTCAACCTAGCCCGGGCGGGCGGCACCGCCCGCTAGCCCGCGCGCACCCACCCGGTTTCCCGCTCGCGCACCGCCCCCTCCAGATCGAGGGCCCCGAGGGAGCCCTGCACGGCCGCCGCCGACAGGCCCGCGCGGCGGGCGATGTCGTTCACGGTGCGCGGCGACCGGGAACTGAGGGCGTCGAACACCCGGATCTGCTCGCTGGTGCGGCCCCCGAACCCGGCCGTGCCACCCTCGTCCGCCGGAAGGTCGAGGGTGAGCTGCAGCATCCGTTCGCCCACGAGTTCGGCCATCTCGGCGGCGTTGGTCACGCAGACGGCGTCGTATTCGCGGATCAGCCGGTGACAGCCGGCGGACGTGGGCGAGGTGACCGGTCCGGGGACGGCGCCGAGCGGCCGGCCCAATGCCGAGGCGTGGCCGGCGGTGTTGAGCGAGCCGGACCGCCATCCGGCCTCCAGCACCACGGTGGCCGCGCTCGAGGCGGCGATCAACCGGTTGCGCTGGAGGAAACGCCATTTCGTCGGTGCCGAACCGCACGGGAGCTCGGAGATGACGGCTCCCTGGGTCGCGATCCGGCCGAGCAGTTCGTCGTGGCCGCTCGGGTAGTACCGGTCGGCTCCCCCGGCCAGGAAGGCCACCGTCACCCCCGAACTGGCCAGCGCGGCCCGGTGGGCCATGCCGTCGATGCCGTACGCGGCGCCGGAGACGATGGCGAAACCGCGGTCCACCAGGCCCGCCGACGCCTCCATGGCCACATGCTCGCCGTAACCGGATGCGGCCCGGGCGCCGACCAGGGCGATCGAGTTCGACAGGGCCAGCAGCGCTCCGGGGATGCCTCGCCACCACAGGGCCAGCGGGGCGTGAAGCCCCAGGTCGTCCACTCCGACCGGCCAGAGCACGTCACCGGGCAGGAGGAGCCGGGTGGATGCGCGCGCGGCCTGGTGCAGGGAGCGGATCACCTCGCCGGAAGACAACCGGGGCCGCCACCGTTGCAGACCCTGATCCAGCAGGGCTGCGAGGTCGTCGGCACCCTCTGCTCGGGCCTCGTCGACGGCCCCGGACTCCGCGACGACCGCCGCCAGACGGGCCGGGGTCCACAGGTCGAGCACGGCCGTGAGCGCGGGCGCGGCGCCGAGCGCCTGCACCAGCAGCCCCGCCGCTCCGTCGCCGGGCTCGGCGATGCCGGTCCAGGCGGCGCGGGCGAAGACGTCGGCGGCCTCGGTCGCATCCGCGACGGCGTGTGCTGCGGCCGCCTGCGCTGCGCCATCCTCCGGAACGTGCGCTGCGGCATCCGTTGGCGCATCCGTCGCGGCAGTCGGCCAGGACATCGGGGAGGAACGCACCGCGCCCGCCAGCTCGATGACCGTGGCCTCCGCCAGCCCGAAAATCGTCATGATGAGATTCCTTTCCGCAGGTAGAGCGCCTGCCCGACCTGTTCGATGCCCGGCCTGGAAACGCCCTCGAGATCCGAGATGGACCAGGCCACCCGAAGCACCCGGTCGTATCCGCGCATGGTGATTCCGCCGCGTTCGAGCGCACGGTCGAGGCCGGCCGTGGCGCTGCGGTCTAGCCGGGCCTGGGGGCCGCGCAGCCAGGGCCCGGGCACGTC
Source organism: Cryobacterium sp. TMT2-10 (assembly GCF_004403075.1). Classification (NCBI taxonomy): domain Bacteria; kingdom Bacillati; phylum Actinomycetota; class Actinomycetes; order Micrococcales; family Microbacteriaceae; genus Cryobacterium; species Cryobacterium sp. TMT2-10. The sequence goes on from NZ_SOGW01000128.1 coordinate 29,091, forward strand.
GGAGTTCACCGACCACGGGGTGCCCGAGAGCCGGGCGGCTGCCGCGGAACGTGCCGCGACGACCCGCTCTCGGGCGACGGCGCTCACCAGGCGCGGCGTGTCCGCGGCCAGACGCAGCTGGGTGGCGGTGACGCGCTGCACCTTCAGCTGGATGTCGATGCGATCCAGCAGCGGCCCGGAGATGCGCGCCAGGTACCGGCGCCGGGCGTTCGGCGGGCAGGCGCAGTCCAGGTCGGGGGCTCCGTATTGGCCGCAGGCACACGGATTCGCGGCCATCACGAGCTGGAACCGGGCCGGAAAATGGGCGACCACATTGGCGCGGTGGATGATGATCACCCCCGATTCCAGCGGCTGCCGGAGCGCGTCGAGCACCGCCGACGCGAACTCGGGCGCCTCGTCGAGGAAGAGGACCCCGTGGGAGGCCCGGGCTGCCGCGCCCGGTCGGATCTGGCCGCTGCCCCCGCCCACCATCGCCGCGGCCGTGGCCGTGTGATGTGGCGCTTCGAGGGGCGGACGGGTGATCAGGGACCGCCCGACGCCGCGGCCGCTGAGCGAGCGCATGGAGCTGACCTCGAGCGAGGCTGCGGCATCGAGATCAGGCAGCAGCCCGGGCAGCCGGGCCGCGAGCATGGTCTTGCCGGCGCCGGGCGGCCCCACCATGAACACGTGGTGCCCGCCGGCCGCCGCGATCTGCAGCGCCAGGATCGCGTCGTCGTTGCCGATGACGTCCGCCAGGTCCGGCTCGGCGGCCTGCGGCCCGGCGTCGACGGGCAAGAGGATGGGGGTGACCGGGATCGGCTCGAGTTCGGCCCCATGCCAGATCGCGGCGTCCCGCAGGGAGGCCACGCCGATCACCCTCACCCCGGGCACGAGGGAGGCCTCGTCGACGTTGCCGGCGGGCACCATGACCGTGTCGTGGCCGAGCCGGGAGGCGGCGATCACCGCCGGCAGCATGCCGGGCGTCGGCCGCAGCCGGCCGTCGAGGGCGAGCTCGCCGATGTGCAACACCCGGCCGACCGAGTCGGCCGAAACCAGCCGGTCGGCGCCGAGGCACGCCAGGGCGATGGCCAGGTCGAACCCCGATCCGTGCTTGGGCAGCGATGCCGGGGAGAGGTTGATCGTGAGCTTGTTGCGGGTCAGGGGGCAGCCGGAGTTCTTGGCCGCCGCCCGCACCCGCTCGGTCGCCTCCGAGAGCGCAGCGTCGGGCAGCCCGATCAGGATGATGCCCGGCAGCTGGCCGGAGATGTCGGCCTCGACCTCCACGAGCGCCCCGGTCAGCCCGATCAGGGCCACCGCGTGGGTGCGGGCCAGCCCCATCAGAACACCCCCGGCAGATGCTCGATCACCGGGTCGGCGCCGGGACGGATGATCACGGCGATGGCGTCGATGCGGATGCACCGGGGCCGGAGCGTCGACTGGTCGCACCAGGCCGCGGCGAGACGGCGCAGGCGGGCGAGCTTGGCGACCGTGATGGCTTCGAACGGATGCCCGAACCGCGTGCCCGAACGCGTCTTCACCTCGACAAAGGCGACCTCTCCCCCGTTCTCGACGATCAGGTCGACCTCGCCCTGATCGCAGCGCCAGTTGCGGGCCACCAGCCGGTAGCCCGCCGCCGCCAGGAAGATTGCGGCGCAGTCCTCGCCCTGCCTGCCCAGTTCGTCTTTGCGTGCCACGAGCACCTCCGCCGCCAGCCTGCCGGGCAGGCGTGGCAGACGCCGGTGCGGCTCGGAAGCTGTGTGCTGCGCGGCGCGCCTGCCGTTGGGGAGGAACGGGCCGGCGAGCCGACGGCATCCGGCGGTTACAGGCCGAGGGTGGCCAGCGCGGCGTCCATCCGGTTGGCGATCGCCTGATAGCCCTCGTCGTTGGGGTGGAGGCCGTCGACGGCCATCCACTCCGGGTGCCCGTCGAGCCAGTGCGACGCGCCGGGGATGTAGTCGGCGCCGATCCCGGCCGCCGCAGCCTGGACCCAGCCGTTGATCCGGTCCACCGATTCCGGTCGCTCCTCGGTGTACCAGAACGGCTCCACGATGATGAAGAGGGCCTCCGGCAGGGCTGCCTTCAGCTTCGTGAAGTCGCGGGTGATCGCGGCCTTGATCTCGTCGGCGCGGGCGGGCATCGAGAAGTTGTCGTTGAGGCCCATGGTGCTGATCACGATGTCGGGGTGGTCGGCGATCACCTGGTCGACCAGGTCCGCCCCGCCCATCGCGCCCCGGTTGTTCACGAAGCCGAGGCCGTTCCGACTCGGGTTGAACTCGGTCCAGCCGCGCTCGGCCGAGATGATGCTCGACCACCGCTTGTCCGGCGCCGACGCCATGGTGCCGCGGGTGTACGAGTCCCCGTAGAAGGCGACGACGGTCTCGCCCGCGCGCGTTCCGTCCACCGGGCCGGAACCGGTGTCCCCGGCGCCGCGACTCATGAGCACCGCGACGACGGCGATGGCGCTGGTGATGGCGACCACAGAAAGAAGCCCGGACACAATCCGGAAGGTGGTTCGTCGTCGTGTGCTCATGACACCCGTTCGGAGCGGCACCCCGTGCGGCTTGGTCGCGTAGGTGCGGCCCGCGTCATCAACGCACGAGCCGGGGCACCGAGCCACCGGATGCCGCGTCCCCGGCCGCCGCGAACGCGGCATCCGTCTCGCGGAGCACCCGCAGCACGTTGGCCCCGGCCAGTGCGGCCAGGTCGGCGGCAGGCCAGCCGCGCCGGGCCAGCTCGGCCAGCAGCGCGGGGTAGCCGTCGACGCCCTCGAGGCCGACGGGGAACTCGTCGGTGCCGTCGTAGTCGCCGCCGAGGCCGATGTGACGGATGCCGGCGACGTCACGGGCGTGCTCGACGTGGTCGGCGACATCCGTCAGCGTCACCGTCGGGCCCGGCCTGACCGCCCTCGAACCACGTGGAGTAGTCCGCGGACAGGAATTGCGGCACGAAGGTGAGCATCAGCACCCCGCCGTTGACCGCGAGGCGGCGCAGCACGTCGTCGGGCACGTTGCGCGGGTGGTCGCTGAGCGCGCGGCAGGAGCTGTGGCTGAAGATGACGGGCGAGTCGGACGCGTCCAGCGCCGCGTGCGCCGTGGCCGGGGAGACATGGGAGAGGTCGACCAGCATGCCAAGCCGGTTCAGCTCCCGGATGTACTCGACGCCGCGCGCGCTGAGGCCGCCGTGCACGGGATCGTCGGTGCCCGAATCGGCCCACTCGGTGTTGTGCACGTGGGTGAGGGTGAGGTAGCGAACGCCCAACCGGGCGAACATGCGCAGCACGGCCGGGGAATCGTTGAGGCAGTGGGCGCCCTCGGCGCCGAGGAGGGACGCGATGCGCCCGGCGGCGCGGGCGGCCTCCACGTCGGCCGCGCTGCGTGCGATGCCGAAGTCCGACGGATAACGGGCCGCGAGGCGGTAGACCCAGTCGATCTGCTCGAGTGTCCCCTGCACGGCGTCCGCGCCCAGGTGGTCGTCACTGACGTAGACCGACCAGAACTGTCCCCCGACCCGGCCTGCCCGCAGCCGCGCAATGTCGGTGTCGGTGGAGAGGCCGCGCTCGAGTCCTTCGACCGAGTAGTCCCGGTTCAACCGGCACTCCCAGGCCCAGTCGTTGTGACCGTCGATCAGCGGCGCCAACTGGATGGCCTGATCCACGACCGTGGCGACGTCGTCGGGCCGAAGGGACGGGTCACTGGTGGCGTGCGCGCTCATGCCTCCACGCTAGCCAGCGGGGATCGGAACTCGCCTACGATTGGAACGGCCCGGAGCCTCACCCACGCTCCCGCCGGCATCCGTCACCCGGCTCTGCGCCGGCTTGCGCGGCCCGGTCCGCCAGCACCAGTTAGGACGCACTCTCATGATGGGTGGACACCATGCCATGACCGGCGCCGCCGCCTGGATCGCCGTCACGGCGACCGCCGGGCACGGTCTCGGCCTCTTCCCGGTCACGCCGGTCGGCACGATCGCCGGTGCGCTGCTCTGCGCCGGGGCTGCCCTGCTGGCCGACGCGGACCACAATGCGGCCACGATCTCCCAGTCGGTGCCGGTGCTGGGCCGGCTCGTCACCACGGGGATCTCCCGCGCCTCCGGCGGTCACCGGCACGGCCTGCACAGCCTGCTGGCTCTGGTCTGCGCCTGGCTGCTCGCCAGCAGCATCGGCTTCGTGCTCTGGCAGCCGCCCGGCGCGGGCCAGCCCGTGAGCATCGGCCCGGCCCTGATGAGTGCCGCTGCGATCGCCTTCGCGGCGAAGGCCCTGGGCCTGGCCCGCGACTCGTGGTGGCTGGCCTGGTTGATCGGGTTCGCCGTGGCGGCGTTCATCGCCCTCTTCGCCCCGGAGCAGCAGTCCTGGTTCGTCGTGTGCTTCACCCTCGGTTACGGCGTGCACCTGCTCGGCGACCTGCTCACCACGGGCGGCATGCCGATTTTCTGGCCGTGGATCCCGAAACCGCCGAGATGGTGGCGCCGGGTGCCGCTGCTCGAGAGCCTCTGGTCGTCGGGCGGCTACCTGGCCCTGCCCCTGCTCGGCAATGCGGGGTCGCTGCGGGAGTGGCTCCTGCTCATCCCCGTCACCCTTTACGCCGGTTACGGCGTCGCGTTCGCCCTGCTCGAACTGGCCGGGGTCAACCTGCAATCGGTGCTGCTCGCGATCGCCGCCGCACTGCCCCTCTGACTCGCTGCTCCGCGCCCCGCTGCCCCGCCGACCCCGCCCTACCCACCCCGCCGCGAACGAATTCGACGGAAGTTTTGGCCGTATCGGGCCCAAACGGGCCCGAAACGGCCCGAAACCGGCCTCTTGCAAATTAATCTCCGTCGAATTGGTTCGACGCCGGGCGAGGCGCCGCCGCCTCCTAGGCTGGAGTTATGGGAATGCGCAACCGGCTGGTGGATCTGCAAATGAAGACGATGAGCGCGCTGCACCTGGCGGTGCTGCGGGCCACCGGCGGTCGGGTTCTCTCCTCGATCGGATCGATGCCCGCGGTCGAACTGCACACGATCGGCCGTTCGAGCGGCAAACGCCGCACGACCATGCTCACGGCCCCCGTGCACGGGCACCAGCGGTTCGTGCTGATCGCATCCAAGGGCGGCGACGACCGGCATCCGCAGTGGTACCTCAACCTCGTCGCGAACCCGGACGTGGAGTTGACGGTGCACGGCAGCACCCTGAAGTTGCGCGCGCGCACCGCCACGACCGAGGAGAAAGCGGAGCTGTGGCCGCAGATCGTCGCCGCCTACCGCGGTTACGACGGCTACCAGCAGAAGACGTCGCGGGACATCCCGGTCGTCATCTGCGAGCCCCGGTCGCGCTGACCGGGACTCGCGCACTCACAACGCGACTCAGAACGCGGCGACCGGTTCCGCGTTGCGCACCTTCGGGAAGACGGGCGGGTGGACCCCGGCCATCTCCTCCAACACCCGGATGACCTGGCAGCTGTAGCCGAACTCGTTGTCGTACCAGACGTAGAGCACGGCCTTGTTGTCCGTGCAGATGGTCGCGAGGCCGTCGACGATCCCGGCGCGCCGCGACCCGAGGAAGTCGCTGGACACGACCTCGGGCGAGTCGATGTAGTCGATCTGCTTGTGCAGTTCCGAGTGCAGCGACATGGTGCGCAGGTAGGTGTTGAGCTCGTCCCGGGTGGTGCCGTTCGCCAGGGTGAGGTTGAGGATCGCCATCGACACGTCCGGCGTGGGAACACGGATGGCGTTGCCGGTGAGCTTGCCGGCCAGCTCCGGCAGGGCCTTGGCGACAGCCTTCGCCGCACCGGTCTCGGTCAGCACCATGTTCAGGGCGGCGCTGCGCCCGCGGCGGTCCCCGGAGTGGAAGTTGTCGATCAGGTTCTGGTCGTTCGTGAACGAGTGCACCGTTTCGACGTGGCCGTCCACGATGCCGAAGCGGTCGTTCACGGCCTTGAGCACCGGCGTGATCGCGTTGGTGGTGCAGGATGCCGCGGTGACGATGGTGTCGCTCAGGTCGATGTCGGCGTGGTTGATGCCGTGCACGATGTTCTTCAGCGCACCCTTCCCCGGCGCGGTGAGCAGCACCCGGGACACGCCCGGGCAGGCCAGGTGCTGGGACAGCCCCTCGGCGTCGCGCCAGCGGCCCGTGTTGTCGACCACGATGGCGTCGTGGATGCCGAACTTCGTGTAGTCGACGGAGGCCGGGTCGGAGGAGTAGATCACCTGGATGAGCGTGCCGTTGGCCAGGATCGTGTTGTTGACCGTGTCGACGGTGATGGTGCCCTCGAAGGGACCGTGCACCGAGTCGCGGCGCAGCAGGCTGGCCCGCTTGATCAGGTCGTTCTCCGAGCCGCGACGCACCACGACGGCGCGCAGGCGCAGTCCCTGGCCGCCGCCGGCGTGCGAGATCAGGATGCGGGCGAGCAGGCGCCCGATCCGGCCGAAGCCGTAGAGCACGACATCCGTGCCGGTCTGCTCGTCGATGCCCTGACGCTCCACGACGTCCGCGAGCTGTTCGCGGAGGAAGCCGTCGAGGCTCTGCCCCGCGCCCTCCAGCTTGTAGGCCATGGCGAGGCGGGCCACGTCGATGGAGGCGGCCCCGAGCCGCAGGGTGCTCAGCGCCTGCAGCAGCGGCAGGGTCTCCCCGAGGGGCAGCTCGGCGTCGTCGATGTGGCGGGCGAAACGGTGCGCCTTCAGCAGCCCGACCACGGACTGGTTGACCAGCCCGCGCCCGTGCACGCTCGTCACGACGTTGTTTTCGCGGTACAGCCGGCCGATCAGCGGGATCATCGCCTCAGCGAGGGCCTCCCGGTCGATCCACGTGGCGCGTGCGAGGTCCGATTCCTGAAGCAAAAGAAATACCCTTCTCTCTCGACCGCATCGTTGCGCCGAGTTGTGCAGGCTGGTGCAGCCTGAGCCCCCATCCGGCCGACGGTGGCCTGACGGAGGAGAATCCCCCACGGTAGAACTCACGAACTCGGACCGCTCACGCGGTCCGGCTGAGCGGTGTCACTCGTCGAGCGCGAGCTCCTTGGGCAGCTCGAACTCCTTGGATGCGAGCTCTTCCACGTTGACGTCCTTGAACGTGAGCACCCGAACCGACTTCACGAACCGGTCAGACCGGTACACGTCCCACACCCAGACGTCTTTCATCGTCAGTTCGAAGTAGAAGTCGTGCTCCGTGTCCCGGCGAACCAACTCCACCTCGTTCGCGAGATAGAAGCGTCGCTCGGTCTCGACCACGTATTGGAACTGCCCAACGACGTCTCGATACTCTCGGTACAGGGCCAACTCGACCTCGCGGTCGTAGTCCTCGAACTCTTCTTCTTCCATGGTGACTCAATCTTACGCTGTGATTTTGAGCCAGGATCTGCGGTGCAGCACGGTCGGGCCGAGCAGCGCGATCGCGCCCATGTGGGCGGCACTGCCGTAACCCTTGTTCCCGGCCCACTCATAACCGGGGGTAACGGCATCCGCTTCGATCATGAGAGCGTCCCGGTGCACCTTGGCGATCACGGATGCCGCCGCCACCGACGCGCAGTCCTGGTCGGCCCGGATGCGCGTGACGACGTTGAGCGGGGTGACCAGTGCCTTGTTCAGCCAGTCGTCGTTGCCGTCCAGGAGCACGACGCCGCCGGTGATGTCGACCCCGGCCGCGTGGAGCCGCGAGAGGGCCCTCTTGCCGGCGAGGCCGAGGGCGGCGATGATGCCCAGCTCGTCGACCTCCTGCGCCGAGGCGAGCCCGACGGCCGAGTGCAGGGCCCAGGCGACGGCCAGCGGGGCGAGGAGCTCGCGCCGCGGCTGGCTGAGCATCTTGGAGTCGCGTAAGCCGGCCGGGAACGGCGTGGCGGAGGCGTCGACGACGGCGACGCCGACGCCGACGGGGCCGGCCAGGGCGCCGCGGCCCACCTCGTCACAGCCGATCACGCAGGTCGCTCCGGCTGCCAGCAGGGCCAGCTCGACATCCAGGGTCGGATCCATGACAGCCACCTAGTCGGTCCCCGAGGGGATTCCTCGGAAAACCTCCGGGTAGTCGTCGAGCCAGGACCAACGGGCCAGCGGCCAGCTGATCACGAGGGCGCGGCCGACGACGTTGTCCTCGGGCACGTACCCCTTGCCCGGAGTGTCGCCGTTGTAGCGGGAGTCCTTGGAGTTGTACCGGTTGTCGCCCATCACCCAGAGCGAACCGTCCGGCACCACGATGTCAAAGTCGTCCTTGGACACCCGGGTCTCCCCGACCGGCAGCGTCACGTACGGTTCGTCGAGGGGGACGTCGTTGACGCTCATCTGTCCGAGGGCGTTGCAGCAGACGACGTGGTCGCCCGGCAGCCCGATGACGCGCTTGATCAGGTGGTCGTTGCTGTCCGGCGCGGACAGGCCCACGACGGAGAGGACCCACTCCGCCCCGGCGACGATGGGATTCTGCTCGATCGGCGCCTGCGGCAGGAGCCAGCCGCCCGGATCCCGGAAGACGACGACGTCGCCACGCTCGATCGGCATCAGTTTCGGCTCGAGCTGGTTGACGATGATGCGGTCGTTGACCAGCAACGTGGTCTCCATCGACCCGGAGGGGATGTAGAAGGACCGGATCAGGAACGTCTTGATCAGGAACGAGATGAGCAGGGCCACCACGAAGATGACCAGGAGGTCACGAAAAAAGAGTGCAACGCCGCGCTTCGTGCGCTTCGTTTCTGAATCCAGGCGATGAGACCGCGTGGGCAGAGAATTGTCCGTCATTAAACCACCTGAGCTCCTGACCCAGTGTACGGGTGAGGAGCTCAGGGTCAATCCAGCAGCAGCTGCGAGTCGGTCGTAACCGTTAGTCGCGCTTCTCTTTGATCTTGGCCTTCTTGCCACGCAGGTCGCGCAGGTAGTACAGCTTCGCGCGACGCACGTCACCACGGGTGACGACCTCGATGTGGTCGATCACCGGGGAGTGCACCGGGAAGGTACGCTCGACGCCGACCTGGAAGCTGACCTTGCGAACGCAGAACGTTTCGCGCACGCCTTCGCCGGAGCGGCCGATGACGACTCCCTGGAAGACCTGCACACGAGAGCGGGCGCCCTCAACGATGTTGACGTGGACCTTGACGGTATCGCCGGCGCGGAACGCCGGGATGTCCTTGCGGAGGGATGGTGCATCCACCTGGTCGAGAATATGCATATTGGTTCGCTCTCTGTATCCGCCACAGGACGACTACGGCTTATGCGGGCCCGCACGCGAACGTGTTCGGGTCAGCAAATGAATGAGTGTGTTTCGTGCCGATACGTTGCAGCTCCCCTGTGGCAGAGGCTTGCCACGGCACAAGCATTGAGTATGTCACGAAACCGCGGACTCCCACAAAGAAGAGGCCGAGCCGGCGGTCAGGATTCCGGCGGCTTCTCCCGCACGATGATCACGGGCGGCAACTCGGTGGGCGGCAGATCGCCGGGGACGAGGCCCCCACGCGCCGTCTCGTCGACGAGGATCATCATGGCCTGCACGCTCTTGCGGGCAGCGGCGACGAGCTCCCAGATGGCGAACCAGAAAACGCCGATTCCGACCAGGATGACCAGCGCGGCCAGCCCCGGAGCCCAGGTGTAGGAGAACCCCATGGCCACGATCAGGCCGTGCCAGAGGGTGAGGAATCCGACATCCGCCCAGGACACGGCGCGGGTCGTGCGCACCTCTTTGCGGGCGTAGAAGAGCAGGCTCACGGCCAGCAGGCCGAGCCCGATGAAGAGGCCGCTGAAGAAGCTGCCGACGACGTCCCAGCCGCCGGTCCCGTAGATCGAAGCACCGATCATCAGCCACGCCGGTAGCGCGAGCACGGCGATGAACTGCCAGTAGAAGAAGACCCTGCGTACGAACACGCAATCAGACTACCCGGGCGGTTCGGGCGTGTGCCCTCAGTTCGCTGGAGGCAGAAGGTCAGGGCGCACTCGGGCCGTACGTTCCAGCTGCTGCTCGCGTCGCCACGCGGCGATGGCGCCGTGGTTGCCGCTGAGCAGCACGGGCGGCACCTCGAGTTCCCGCCAGGCGGCCGGCTTGGTGTAGCTCGGGTACTCGAGCAGGCCGTCCTCGTGGGACTCTTCGACGAGGCTCTCCGGGTTGCCGACCACCCCGGGGATGAGACGCCCGACCGCCTCGATCATGGCCATGACGGCCACCTCTCCCCCGTTGAGCACGTAGTCGCCGAGGCTGACCAGCCGCACCCGGCCCGTGCGGGCGAAGTGGTCGAAGACTCGCTGGTCGATGCCCTCGTAACGGCCGCAGCCGAAGATCAGGTTGCGCTCCTGGGCCAATTCCCGGGCCATCGCCTGGGTGAAGAGCTCACCGGCCGGTGACGGGAAAATCAGCACCGGCCCGTCGTCGGCCACGTCGCCGAGGATCTCGTCGATGGCCTCGCCCCACGGCTCCGGCTTCATCACCATTCCGGCACCACCGCCGTACGGAGTGTCGTCGACGGTTCGGTGCCGGTCGTGGGTGTGGTCCCGCAGGTTGTGCACGCGCAGGTCGATCAGGCCGGACTGCCGGGCCTTGCCGACCAGGGAGACGTCGAGGACGGAGAAGAACTCCGGGAAGATCGTGATGATGTCGATGCGCACGGGAGAAGTCTACGAGCGAACGAGTACGGGTGAAGCGGATGCGGCGTCCAGGGTCACGGCCCGGTTCCCCCGTGTGCGATGGGAGAAGTAGACCGGCAGCGCGGTGAAGGCGATGGCGCCGAGGAGGTTGCCGAGGAGCACGGGGGCCTGGTTCCAGAGCCACCACTCGCCCATGCTGATGTCGGCGCCGAGCATCATTCCGGCGGGGATCACGAACATGTTGACGATCGCGTGCTCGAGGCCGAGGCTGAAGAAGATCGTGACCGGGAGCCACATCGCCAGGATCTTCCCGCCGGTCGACTTCGAGGTGTAGAACATGATCGTTCCAATGGCCACCATCCAGTTACAGAGCATCGCCTTGACGATGGCGACGAGGATGCCGCCGGCACCGGCGGCCTGGTAGGGCAGCACCTTGTGCTCGGCCAGGTGGATGATCGCCTGCACCATGGGGTCGCTCGAGTCGGTGCCGGCGTAGGTGATCGCGAACGTGTACAGGGCTGCGTACAGTCCGGCCCCGAGGAGGTGCGCGAGGATGACGACTACGAAGTTCTTGACGCACTTCCGGATGGTCGTCCGGCCTTCCAGGACGGCGAGCGGAATAAGGGCGAAGCTTCCCGTGACGAGTTCCAGGCCGAGCAGCAGAATAATGGCGAAGCCGACGGGGAAGAGGACCGCCCCCACGATCGGGAGCCCGGTCTGGGCCGCCGCGGTGAGGGCCACGGTCGTCGCCGCACCGAGGATGGCACCCGAAAGGGTGCCGCGCACGAACATCTGCTTAGTGGTCAGGTTCGATTTATGTTCACCCGAGTGGATGATGTCATCGATGAGTTGGTCGGGTTTGACGTACGACATGCGCGGTTACTCCTAGAACGGATCTGCCGCGTCGTAACGAGCCGGGAAGTCGGACGGGCGCGGCGCGCCTCTCCCCTGGGGGTGGACGGGTCGCGTCTATGCGCCGTCGGTGTCGGTGGGTGCGGGCACGTCGGAGGGCTTCTCGGCCGCTTCCTCGTCCGCTGCGGGGGCCTCGTCGGCCGCGAGGGCCTCGTCGGATTCCTCGGGTTCCTCGGGGAGTTCCTCGAGAAGGCCGGGGGGCGGGGTGATCGTGACGATGCCCCGCTTGATGTCCACGGAGGGCACGATGGCCTTCACGAACGGGATCATCACGTCGCCGGCCGGGGTCTTCACGATCAGGAGGTCCTGGGCGGGAAGGTGCTCGAGCCGGGAGATGGTGCCGATCTGCACGTCGTCGCGCACGACGGCCAGGCCGATCAGCTGGTGGTCGTACCAGGCGTCTTCTTCGTCGGACTGCTCCGCGTCATCCTGGTCGATCCAGAGGATGGCCTTCGCCAGGGCCTCGGCCGCTTCGCGGTCGGGCACGTCCTTGAAGAAACCGACGGCGTGCTGGTTGTACCAGCGCAGTTCGACGAGTTCGATCTTTTTGCCGTGCCAGGGCGAACCCGTGGGCACCTGCAGGGTGAACACGGCGCCCGGGACGAAACGACGTCCCGGGTCATCCGTGAACAGCTCGAGCTTGATCGCGCCTTTGAGGCCGTGCGCCTTGGTCAGGCGCCCCACCCTCAACTGGCTGCGCGGAGTCGTGCTGTCGTTCACCGAACTCATATCCAACTACTCATTTACCAGTTCAGAAATCGGTGTCGACGACGTCAACGCGTACGCGCTTGCCGTCGGCCAGCGCGGCCACGAGGGTGCGCAGTGCCTTGGCGGTGCGCCCGGAGCGACCGATCACGCGACCGAGGTCTTCGGGGTTCACACGAACCTCGAGAACCTCGCCGCGAGGGGAAGTCTGGGCTGCAACGTGCACGTCGTCCGGGTGATCAACGATTCCCTTGACGAGGTGCTCAAGCGCGGGAGCAAGCAAAATTACGCCTTGTCCTCTTCGGTTGCCTCGGCGGCAGCTTCGGATTCCTTGGGCGCTTCTTCCTTGACGACGGGCTTGTCAGCCTTCGGCTTCAGAACCGGCTTCTTCTTCTCGTCGGCGACGAAGGGAACCTTCGGCTCCTTGAACTTCACGGTGCTGACGGCGTTCTTGTCGCCCTTGAAGATGCCCCAGTCGCCGGTCAGCTTGAGGAGAGCCTCAACCTGCTCGGTCGGCTGTGCGCCAACGCTCAGCCAGTACTGCGCACGCTCGGACTTGACCTCGATGACGGAGGGCTCCTGCGTGGGGTGATAGATGCCGATCTCTTCGATGACGCGACCGTCGCGCTTGGTGCGCGAGTCGGCGACAACGATGCGGTAGTACGGTGCACGGATCTTGCCCATGCGCTTCAAACGAATTTTGACAGCCACAATTCTCCTGTGTATTTGATTTTTGGCGAACTGACGGCCGTGAGCGTGGGGGCACACTCGGCACAAGCTCAAATAAGGTTTCTTCCTGCGCCTGAGTAGAGGGTCGGACGCAAGAGAACTCGACTAACCATTCTGTCAGACATCACCCTCTTTGTGATAATCGGATGCCGATGCCACCGGCCCCGAGCCCCGCCCGTGGCACCGACGCGCGAATAGCTGTCAGGATTGGGTCTGAACACACCCGTTCGGGTGCGCCAGACCGGGAGGACCGGACGTGGGAATCGAATTTGCCCGCTCATCGCGGTCGACCATCGGCATCGAGTGGGAGCTCGCGCTCGTCGACCGGGAGTCGGGAGACCTGGTCTGCCTGGCCGACGAGGTGCTCGCCGCGCTGCGTGGGACCGACGGCGCGCCGCACCTGCACATCACCGGCGAGTTGCTGCTCAACACGGTCGAGCTGGTGTCCGGGGTGCACCACACGGTGGGCGGCGCGGTCGCGGACGTGGCGGCGCAGGTCGAGGAGGTGCGGGCGATCACGGATCCACGGGGCGTCGACCTGATCTGCAGCGGATCGCATCCGTTCGGCCAGTGGTTCGACCAGGAGGTCACCGACAAGGCCCGCTACCACCGCCTGATCGAGCGCACCCAGTGGTGGGGCCGCAACATGATGATCTGGGGCATCCACGTGCACGTAGGGATCGAGGACAAGGCCAAGGTCATCCCCATCCTGAACGGCCTCCTCGGCTACCTGCCGCACCTGCAGGCCCTGTCCGCGTCGAGCCCGTACTGGGCCGGGGTGAACACCGGCTACGCCTCCAACCGGGCGCTGATGTTCCAGCAGCTGCCCACCGCCGGCCTGCCCTGGATCCTGGAGGACTGGGAGGCCTGGGAACACTATGTGGAGGACATGACCGCCACCGGCGTGATCGAGGACGTGACCGAGGTGCGCTGGGACATCCGCCCGTCGCCGCGCTGGGGAACGATCGAGGTGCGCGCCTGCGACGGCGTGTCCACGACCGAGGAGCTCGGGGCCATAGCCGCGTTCATCCAGTGCCTGGTCGAGTGGATGTCCACCCGGCTCGACGACGGCGAGGAGGTGCCGTCGATGCAGCCCTGGTTCGTGCGCGAGAACAAGTGGCGGGCAGCCCGCTACGGACTGGACGCCCAGATCATCATGGATGCCGCCGGGCAGGAATGCCCGGTCGTCGACGACGTGCACCGGCTGATCGGCGCCCTCTCCCCCGTCGCCGAGCGCCTGGGCTGCCTGGACGAGCTGCTGGGGCTGGGCCGGATCATCTCCGGGGGCGCGAGTTACCAGCGCCAGCTCCGGATCGCCGACGACAACGACGGCGACCTGCCAGCCGTCGTCAAGGCGCTCAGCCGGGAACTGCGCACCGGCCTGTCCGGCGATCGCTGACCCGTCTCGCGGTACCCCGCCAGCGCAGACCCGCTGCTTCACCGTGCGCACAGGCATCGCGGCCGCGATCCGGCCCGGACCTCGCCGAGACCTCGCCGAACCGTGAGTTGCGACCCTTTCCGGGCGAGAAAGAGGGGCGGAACTCACGGCTCGGCGGATGTCTGAAGCGCGTTTTTGCATTCGCGCCAGGCTAGCCAGTCGGTTACGGGTCGCGGCCCCGGGCCTGGGCCTGGCCGTCTGACCGCCTTTGGCACGACTATTCCGCTGAACCCGTGACTCGCGGATGCCCGCGGGCTGCGGTTCGGGTTTTCGTGGCGCGGGCGCGGCCGGCACCGCTGGCCCGCTGTGCGAGGTGGTCCTGACCCGGCACCCAACCCCGGGCCGCGTCATGGCAGACCGGTGCCATCACCTCGGGTTTGCCCCGCACCATGCGGATCAGCCACCCCGACGTCTCGATGCTGTGGTCGTTGCTCGTGGCACTCAATGGCTGGCGACGCGTCGAATGCGCGGGCCCGGAACGGCGCCGAGCCGTGAGTTGCGACCCTCCGCAGACGAAAAAGAGGGTCTAAACTCACGGCTCGGCGGAAGGGCTGTTACGCGTTTTTGCTGTCGCGCCAGGCCAGCCAGTCGGTGAGCGGGGCCAGGTCGTAGCGGGGGCCGGAGAGCCCGAGGGTGAACAGGCGCGCGCCGAGGTCGTAGAGCTGGTCGGCCTCCTCGACCGTGCGGGCGCGCAGCTCGGTGGAGATCTCGATCTCGGCCAGGTCGCGGCCGACCGTGTCGCACCAGCCCGCCAGCACCCCGAGCTTGTGCTCGAGCACCGCGGGGGTGGAGAACGAGTGCCAGATGTCGGCGTGCCTGGCCACGATCCGCAGGGTCTTCTTTTCCCCGCCGCCGCCGATCAGCACCGGGATGTCGCGCACGGGCGGCGGGTTGAGTTTCGCCCAACGGGCCTCGATCCGCGGCAGGTCCGCTTCGAGGGCGTCCAGGCGGCCGCCGACGGTGCCGAACTCGAAGCCGTACTCGTCATAGTCGCGCTCGAACCAGCCGGAGCCGGTGCCGAAGATGAACCGGCCGCCGCTGATGTGGTCGATGGTGCGCGCCATGTCGGCCTGGAGGTCGGGGTTGCGGTAGCTGTTGCAATTGACCAGGGCGCCCAGTTCGATCGTGCTGGTCTGCTCGGCCCAGGCCGCGAGGATGGTCCAGGATTCGAAGTGCAGGCCGTCTTTGTCGCCGGAGAGCGGGAAGAAGTGGTCCCAGTTGAAGGCCACGTCCGTGCCCAGGGCCTCGACCTCGGCCACCGTCTCCCGGATCTTCGCGTAGGTGGCGTGCTGGGGCGCGATTTGCGCGCCGATGCGCACCCGGCCGGCCGTGGACGAGGGCAGGGGGGACGGCGTGGAGGAGGTCATGGGCTCATCCTAAACCGGCCACCGGGGCGCCCGGCGGCGCTGCCGAAGGTGTCACCGGCGGCGCTGCCGTGGGCGCTACCGGCCGAGCATCTTCTGCAAAGCGGCCATCTCGTCTTCGGTGGGGCCGCCGGCCTTCTTCGAGCCCCCGCTCGCGCCGGCACCGAGGCCGAAGCCCGTGCCGCCGCTCACGCCGGCGCCGAGGGCCGGCTTCTCGCCGGACGCGATCGCCAGGTTCTCCGCCGCGCGTTTGGCCGGGTTGCCCGACTTGGACCCCTTCTTCTTGGGCTGCGGCTTGCCGCGCCCGCCGCCGCCGCCCATTCCACCGGGGACCGGCCCCATGCCGGGGATGTTGGGCATGCCGCCCTTGGCGACCGTCTTCATCATCTTCGAGGCCTGCTCGAATCGCTGCACGAGCTGGTTCACCTCGGTCACGGTCGAGCCGGCACCGCGGGCGATGCGCAGCCGGCGGGAGCCGTTGAGCAGTTTCGGGGTGGTGCGCTCGGCCTTGGTCATCGACTGGATGATGGCCTCGGTGCGCACGATCTCGCGCTCGTCGAAGTTGTCGAGCTGCGCCTTCATGGCGCCGGCGCCGGGGAGCATGCTCATCATCTTCTTGATCGAGCCCATGTTGCGCAGCTGCTGCATCTGGCCGAGGAAGTCGTCCAGCGTGAAGCTGTCGGTGGAGAACTTCTCCGCCATCTTGCGCGCTTCGTCTTCGTCGAACGCGCCCTGCGCCTGCTCGATCAGGGTGAGGATGTCACCGAGGTCCAGGATGCGGGACGCCATCCGGTCGGGGTGGAACGGCTCGAAGTCGTCGAGGCTCTCACCGGTCGACGCGAACATGATCGGCCGGCCCGTGATCGAGGCCACGGACAGGGCCGCACCACCGCGCGCGTCGCCGTCGAGCTTGGAGAGTACGACGCCGGTGAAGTCGACGCCGTCCTGGAAGGCCCTGGCGGTGGCCACGGCGTCCTGGCCGATCATGGCGTCGATGACGAAGAGGACCTCGTCCGGGTCGATGGCCTTACGGATGTCCGCGGCCTGCTTCATCATCTCGGCGTCGACGCCGAGGCGTCCGGCGGTGTCGACGATGACCACGTCGTGCATCTTCTGCTGGGCGTACTTCACGCCGTCGCGGGCGACCGTGACCGGGTTCCCGACGCCGTTGCCCGGCTGCGGCGCGTACACGGGCACGCCGGCCTGGGCCCCGACGACCTCGAGCTGCGTGACGGCGTTGGGGCGCTGCAGGTCGGCGGCGACGAGGATCGGGGTGTGGCCGTCTTTGGCGAGCCACTTCGCGAGCTTGCCGGCGAGCGTGGTCTTGCCGGCACCCTGGAGACCCGCGAGCATGATGATGGTCGGCGGCTTCTTGGCGAACTCGAGCCGGCGCTGCTGCCCGCCGAGGATCTCGACGAGTTCCTCGTTGACGATCTTCACGACCTGCTGGGCCGGGTTCAGCGCCTTGCTGACCTCGTCCCCGAGGGCGCGCTCACGCACCTTGCCGGTGAAGTCCTTGACGACCTCGAGGGCGACGTCGGCGTCGAGGAGGGCGCGCCGGATCTCGCGGACGGTGCCGTCGACATCCGCCGCACTGAGCTTGCCCTTGGTGCGGAGATTCTTGAACGTCTCGGCCAGGCGATCTGAGAGGTTTCCAAAAGTAGCCATTATGCGTTTAGTTTAACCGGTCCGCAGGCCTGTCGCGTGCCGAGGTCGCGTTTGCCCTACTGCTCGACCGCGATGAGCACGGGGTCGCCGTGCACGTCGATCGTGACCACGAGCAGCGCGTCGGTCTCATCCGGGCTGATCGAATACTCGAGCACGGCGAAGTGCTCCTCGCTGCGGTGGTGGTGGGGGTGGAAGCCCACCCGCTGCAGCTGGATGGAGCGCAGGAAGTCGATCTGCTTGTCACCGGAATCCCAGATCAGGGCGTCCTCGAGGGCCTCGGGATCCATCTCCTCCAGTTCGGATTCGATGTAGGCGCTGGTCACCGAGGCCTCCTTGCTGAGGTCGGCCACGAGCGACTCGCGGGCCTCGGAGTCGAGGTCCTCGAGCGCGTTCACCATGGCCGCGGCGATGTCGAGCGCCTCCGCCGAGACCGAGGCCTCGTCCGGCGAGCTGAGGTCGATCTGCACGTCCTCGTCGCCCAATTCGGCGAAGTCCGACCAGTACACCTCACCCTCGTCGTCGCTGCCGAGAATGCCGAAGAAATCGTGTTCGATGGTCATGACTGTCCTATCCGACGAGCTTTTGCGCGAATACGTGAGGCGTGAAACCGGTGAGGTCGTTGATGCCCTCGCCCTGACCCACGAGTTTGATGGGGATGCCGGTCTTCTCCTGAACGGCCAGGACGAATCCGCCCTTCGCGGAGCCGTCGAGCTTGGTGAGCACGAGGCCGGTCACGCCGGCGTGCTCGATGAAGGCCTCGGCCTGAGTGAGCCCGTTCTGGCCCGTCGTCGCGTCGAGCACGAGCAGGACCTCCGCGATGGGAGTCTGCTTCTCGACCACCTTGCGAATCTTGGTCAGTTCGTCCATCAGGCCGCCCTTGGTCTGCAACCGGCCGGCGGTGTCGATGATCACGATCTCGGTGCCCGTTTCGAGGGCCCGCTGCACGGTCTGGAATGCGACGGATGCCGGGTCCTGGCCGTGCGCCTGCGGCCGCACGATCTCGGCGCCGGCCCGCTCGGCCCAGGTGGCCAGCTGCTCAACGGCCGCGGCGCGGAACGTGTCCGCCGCACCGATCAGCACGCTGCGGTCGTAGGTGCGGAGGAACTTCGCGAACTTGCCGATCGTGGTGGTCTTGCCGACGCCGTTCACCCCGACGACGAGCACGACGGCCGGCCGGGCGCTGAGGTTGAGGGTGGAATCGAGCTTGGAGAGTCGTTCCTCGAGGCCTTCGCGCAGCATCCGATGCAGGTCGGTCGGGTCGGTCGTGTTGTACCGGGCGACCTTGGCCCGCAGGTCGGCCACGATCTCCTCCGTGATGCTCGGACCGAAATCGGCCTGGATGAGCGCGTCTTCGAGGTCGTCCCACGTTTCATCGTCGATGAGCTTCTTCGCGAACATGCCGCGCAGTGCGCCGGAGAGAGACCAGGGGGTGCGTTCAGCCATACGCCTAGCCTACGGCGCGCCCGATGCCCCAGGGGTTGGTCTCCGGCGTGCCTCGGTCGATAATCGGTGGGCACGCACCGAGCCGCAGTCGGTTTCTTACGGAGAAAGGAACGCCAGTGCCACACACCAACGAGTTGGATCCCCACCTTCGCACCCTCGCCGCGGCACTGGACGGGCGGCTGGTCCTTCCGGGCGACGCCGACTAGGACCAGGCGAGGTCACCCT
Source organism: Cryobacterium sp. TMT2-10 (assembly GCF_004403075.1). Classification (NCBI taxonomy): domain Bacteria; kingdom Bacillati; phylum Actinomycetota; class Actinomycetes; order Micrococcales; family Microbacteriaceae; genus Cryobacterium; species Cryobacterium sp. TMT2-10. The sequence goes on from NZ_SOGW01000128.1 coordinate 48,075, forward strand.
GGAACCGGGCCGTCGAACAACGTCCCGCCGCGGTCGCCATTCCCGCAGGCGCCGACGATGTGCGACTCATTATCGACGCCGCCCGTGCCGGTGGCTACGAAATCGCGGTGCAGCCGAACGGACACGGGGCGAACAGTGACCTGCGCAACTGCATCCTGGTGCGTACTTCCGCCTTTGACGAGGTGACCATCAAGGTCGAAGAGCGCTTCACCCGGATCGGCTCCGGCGCCAAATGGGGCGCCGTGCTCCCCCGCCTCGAGGGAACCGGCCTCATCGCCCTGGCCGGTACCAACCCGGACGTGACCTGCGCCGGGTACCTGCTCTCGGGCGGGCACTCCTGGTTCAGCCGGTGTAAGGGGCTCGCCGCCCACTCCATCCGCGCGGTCGAGCTTGTCGACGCGCACGGTCGGCAGCGACGCGTGGTCGCGGACAGCACTGCCGAGGGCGACGCCGAGCTGCTCTGGGGGCTGCGCGGCGCGGCCGGTCTGCTCGGCATCGTGACGGCCATCGAGATCGACCTCTACCCCGCCCCCGCGCTCTTCGGAGGCAAGATCGTGTTCCCGCTCGAGGCAGCGGGAGTCGTGTTCGAGCGGTTCGCCGCGATCATGGCGACGGCACCCGACGAGCTGACCATCTTCGCCGGGCTGATCAACATGCCCGATCTGGAGGTGGTGCCGGAGCTCATGCGCGGCCACGGTTTCGCGACCATGGATGTCGTCTTCGTCGGCGACGCCGACGCCGCCCGCACGCTGATCGCCCCGCTGCTGGCCACGGCGCCCGTCATCGCCGACATGACCGCACCGTTCGAAATCGGGCACCTCGGCGAGGTTTCGGCCGAACCAGGCGACCCTCTCCCGTTCCTCGACTGGACCGCGGCCATCAGCGAACTCGGCGACGACGGGTTCGGCCCGCTGATCGAGGCGTTCACCGCAACGACCCCCGCCGGCATCAGCATGCTCGAGCTGCGGCCGCTCGGGGGCGCGATTTCCGATCCGGCCCCGGATGCCACGGGCATCGTCGGGCATCTCGAATCGCAGTACCTCGTCTACGCGGGAGCGGTCCTGCTGGACCCGAGTCGCCGAATCGATCGGGGCAGTGTCTTCGGGCCCTTCGAGAACGCGGTCCGGGAGAACGCGGTCCGGGAGATCGCGGTCCGGGAGATCGCGGACCCCGCATTGTGCCGACGTTCCTCGTCCCCGGGCAGGACCTGTCCGCGGCGTTGCCGCCGGAGAGCCTCGCCCGGCTGGGGCGGATCAAGCTCGCCGTCGACCCGGACGGCCTGTTCCGCAGCAACCGGCAGCTCCCGAGCTGAAACCAGTAGGCCCTGTCCGGCTGGGGAAGGACCGCGGCTAGGGAAGGACCGGGCCCACCGAGACCATCAGGCACAGCGCCAGGATGATCACCAGCGAGAAACGGAACATGCGGCGTGCCCACGGCGCGGGGTCGCCGGTGCGCAGGCCCACGATGCCGAGCCAGATCCAGTAGGCGCCGAGCACGCCCATCACGGTCGTGTACACGTACCCCACGTAGCCGAACACCGGCAGCAGCAGCGTCGACACGACGAAGGCGACCGTGTACACGAAGATCTGGATCGTGGTGTTGCGGATGCCCCGCACCACCGAGATGACCGGCACGCCGGCGCTGGCGTACTCGTCGTGGCGGTAGATGGCGATCGAGTAGAACTCCGGCATCTGCCAGAGGAAGACCGCCAGGAAGGCGAGGACCGCACCGATGTCGATGGCCCCGGAGACGGCGACGTAGCCGGCCAGGATCGGTGCGGCACCGGACACGCTGCCGACCAGGGTGCCGTGGATCGACAGGCGCTTGGACAGCATCCCGTAGAGCACGACGTAGACGAGGAAGCCGGCCAGGCCGACGACGACGACGAGCCAGTTCGTCCAGGCGGCGAGCATGCCCATGCCGAAGACGAAGAGCAGGATCGAGAAGATGACCGCGTTCCGCACCCCCACGCGCCCCGTGACGGTGGCCCGCTTCTTCGTGCGTTCCATCACCATGTCGATGTCGCGGTCGAGCACGTTGTTGAGCACGGTCGCGGAGGCGATCACGAGCGTGGTGCCGACGCAGAGCACCACGAACAGGAACAGGTCGACCTGGCCCCGGGCGGCGAGGAGGAAGCCGGCGGCGGCGGTGAGCGCATTGCCGTAGAGCACGCCGGGCTTGGTCAGCGAGTAGTAGCTGGTGAGCGTGTCGCGGAAGGACGTTCCGCTTCCGCGGGCGGCGAGGGCCCCATCGGTGCCGTCGACCCGGTCACGTGCTGAAAACGGGGCTCGCGCGGTCATACGGAAGGTGTTCCCATCGGGTAGGCGGTATACCTCAATCATAAGCGCCGGGGTCACAGGAGAAGGACGAACCGGCAGAATGGTGGGGTGACGATCCAACGCTCCCCCGCCCTCGTCGGCATCGCCCACGGCACCTCGTCCCCCGCGGGCCAGGCCGCGGTCGCCGGGTTGATGCGCGCGGTCGCCAAGGCGCATCCCGACCTGACCGTCACCCTCGGCTTCGTCGACGTGCAGCATCCGGACACGCCGGAAACCCTGGCCGCGCTGCCGGCCGGCCTGCCCGCCGTCGTGGTCCCGCTGCTGCTGTCGGCCGGGTACCACGTGCACGTGGACCTCACGGAGGCCGTCGACGCCGGTCCGAGCGTCAGGTGACGCTCGGACCGGCGCTCGGCCCCGACGACCGGCTGATCGCCCTGCTCCGGCACCGGCTCGAGGAAGCGGGCCTGGCGGAGGAGGACGTGGCGGAGGAGGACGTGGCGGTGCTCGCGGTCGCCGGCTCCAGCGACCCCCGCGCGGTCTCGGCCTGCCGGGTCGTCGCCGCGGGGCTCACCGCGGCATCCGGTCGGGAGGTCACCCTCGGTTTCCTCTCCGCCGCCACCCCGCGGCTGGCCTGCGCGGTCACGACGGCGCGGATCGAGAACCCGGGTCGCCGCATCGTCGTGAGCAGCTACCTGCTCGCGCCGGGATACTTCCAGGGGCTGGTCGAGCGGGCGGGGGCGGATGTCGTGACGCGCCCGCTCCTGGTGCCGAACGAGCCGGCCCCCGGGCTGCTCGTCGAGCTCGTGACCGGCCGCTACCGCAGCGCGCTCTGAGGCCGATCCGCCCCGGAAGGCGCCGGGCACCGTAGCCCCCGGCGACCTCGTCCGCGACTGTGTGACGCACCGCTACGGCGCGTGACCGGCCGTTACGGCTCCGGTGTCGCCCACCCCCCATCCTCGGTACGTTTTCTCCCACGCACCCGGCGCATCCGTTTTCGCCGCACGTCGCGTCCCAGAGGAGGAAACCATCGTGTCACCGAGCCAGACCGAGACGGCACAACCCGTGCGTCGCCCCCGCCCCTCCTCCCGGCCGAACGGCCAATGGAAGGTCGACGGCACGCCCCGTTACTTTCTTCGTAGCCCTTGATCGTGTAGTTATGTGAGGGTGTTGGCCTGTCAGGCCCGGCATGGTTCTTGCCCCCAGTCGCCCCTGATCCGGGGGGTGTTGTCACCGGGCCTGACTGGCATCAGGTGATCGCTGATAGGGGCTGGACCGGGACTCGTCCCAGGCCGTTCGTAACGTGGATGCCGAGACTTGATGCCGCGGTTCAGGCCGACTTTTGGAACCTGAGACGGAGGATTCATGATCGAGAACTACGACAGCGTCGACGTCTTCATCGGCGTGGACGTCGGCAAAGGAGAACACCACGCGGTCGCCCTCGACCGGACCGGCAAACAACTCTTCGACAAGGCACTGCCCAATGACGAAGCGAAGCTCCGCGAGCTGATCGGGCAGCTGAAACGACACGGCCAGGTCTTGTTCGTCGTCGATCAGCCCGCGACCATCGGCGCCCTGCCGATCGCCGTCGCCCAGGCCGAAGACGTGCTCGTGGGCTACCTGCCGGGGCTGGCAATGAGGCGCATCGCGGACCTGCACGCGGGCGAAGCCAAGACCGACGCCCGCGATGCCGCGATCATCGCCCAAGCCGCGAGGAGCCTCCCGCACGCGCTGCGGTCACTGCAACTGGCCGATGAGCAGGTCGCTGAGCTCTCGATGCTTTGCGGTTTCGACGACGATGTCGTCGGCCAGATCACGGCCACGAGCAACCGTATCCGGGGCCTGCTCACCCAGATCCACCCTGCGTTGGAGCGGGTCCTGGGCCCGCACCTGGACCATCCGGCGGTGCTGGATCTGCTGCAGCGCTACCCAACGCCAGCGACGATGAAGGCCGCTGGCCCAACCCGACTCGGTAACCGGCTGCTGAAGTTGGCACCGCGAATGGGCCGGCGCCTCGCGGACGAGATTACCCAGGCGCTGGCCGAGCAGACCGTCGTGGTCACCGGCACGAACGCGACCAGCATCGTGCTCCCCAAGCTTGCCGAACAGCTCGCCGCGCTCCGCCGGCAACGGGACGAGATCGCCGTCGAAGTCGAGCGGCTCGTGGAGGCTCACCCTCTTCACCCCGTCCTGATCAGCATGCCCGGAGTCGGGATCAGGACCGCAGCCAGACTCCTCACCGAAGTCTCCGGCAAGGACTTCGCCTCCGCCGGCCACCTCGCCGCCTACGCTGGCCTGGCCCCCGTGACCAGGCGCTCCGGCAGCTCCATCCGCGGTGAACATCCCTCCCGGCGAGGCAACAAGATCCTCAAACGGGCGCTATTCCTCTCGGCCTTCGCCGCCCTCGCGACCCGGTCTCACGGGCCTACTACGACCGCAAGATCGCCCAAGGCAAGCGCCACAACCAAGCCCTCATCGCCCTCGCCCGACGACGCTGCGACGTCCTCTACGCCATGCTCCGCGACGGCACCCTCTATCAAACCGACCATCAACTCGCCGCTTGACAAAAACATAGGGGCACCCCCCCCGACAAGCGCGGGGCCCGGGTCTACTGTGTTGGCATGGTGACGAGCACATGGCCGGAGGAGTCCGTGCGCACCGGGATCAACCGGTGCGTCGAGGCCTGTGTCGCGCTCGTGCAGGTGAGCGAGGACTGCGCCGCCGCCTGCCTCGCCCTCGAGGGCAACGGTGAGATCACCCACTGCTTCCTGGCCGACCTTGACTGCATCGAGGTGTGCTCCGCGACCAGCCGGCTGCTGTCCTGGCATGTGCACAGCGACGGAGCGACCGCGATCGCCATGCTGGAGACGTGCCGCGAGTCCTGCTCGGCCTCGGTCGAGGCCTGCGAGCGGATGGCGGAGCTGTACCCGTCGTGGCTCACCTGCACCATGGCCTGCCGGCGCGTCATGGACGCCTGCGGCACGCTGCTCGCCGCGCTCTAGCCCGGGAGGCGGTGTGACCCTGGCCGCGGTGTAGTCCGCGCCGCGGTGTAGCCCGCGCCGCGCCGCGGCCGTCGCCGGTCAGACGAGCTGCGCCTCGTCCTTCACCACGCGCTGACCGACGACGGCCGAGACCCCGTCCTGCCGCATCGAAACGCCGTAGAGGGCATCCGCGATCTCCATCGTGCGCTTCTGGTGGGTGATGATGATGAGCTGGCTGGCGGCGCGCAGGTCCTCGAAGATGGTCAGGAGACGGCCGAGGTTGGCGTCGTCGAGCGCGGCCTCGACCTCGTCCATGATGTAGAACGGGCTCGGGCGGGCCTTGAAGATCGCGATCAGCAGGGCCACGGCCGCCAGCGAGCGCTCGCCGCCGGACAACAGCGACAGGCGTTCGATCTTTTTGCCGGCCGGTTTGACGGAGACCTCGATGCCGGTCGTGAGCAGGTTATCGGGGTCGGCCAGACGGATGCTGCCGCTTCCGCCCGGAAACAGCACCGGGAAGACCTCGGCGAACGCCGCCTGGGTGTCCTCGAAGGCGGCGCCGAAGATGGCGCCCATCTTCTCGTCGATCTCCTCGATGATCGTGAGCAGGTCCCGCCGGGTGTTGGTGAGGTCGGTGAGTTGCTCGGTCAGGAACCGGTGCCGCTGTTCCAGCGCCGCGAACTCCTCCAGAGCGAGCGGGTTGATGCGGCCGAGCTGGGCGAACCTGCGTTCGGCCACGGCGAGGCGCCGCTGTTGTTCCTCACGGTCGAAGCTCGAGGCCTCTCCGTTGGGGTCGTCCGCCGGGACTGGCTGGTCGGGGCCGTACTCGGCGACGAGCACCTCTTCCACCAGGCCGAGCTCGCTGCCGGCGCGTTCCAGCAGTCCGGAGAGGTGCAGTTTCTTCTCGTAGATCGCCAGTTCGAGCCCGTGCACCGTCTCGGTGACCGACTGCAGGCGGGTGCGCAGCGCGTTGTCGTCCCGGCGCAGCGCCGCCAGCTCCTCGTTCTGGCTGCTGCGCTCGTGCTCGGCGCCCGCCAGACGCACCCGGGCCTCGGCCACCGAGGCATCAACGGCGGCGAGCACCCGGGGCAGCGCCTGGGCGACATCCGTGGCCGCGGCCACCTGCCGGCGACGGATGACGGCGCGGCGAGCTGCCTCCTCGGCCGCGGCCCGCTCGGTCTCGCGCCGGCGGGCGA
>NZ_SOGW01000080.1:0-55546 GCF_004403075.1 Cryobacterium sp. TMT2-10
CCCGCCTCCCCTGCCCGCCGCGCCCCGCCTCACCTGCCCGCCGCGCCCCGCCTCACCTGCCCGCCGCGCCCCGCCTCCCCCGCCGAACCTCGCCCGCCGGTGCCCGTGCGAATTCGACGGAGATTCTGCTGCAAAAGGCTCAAATCGAGCCGAAAAGCGGCCGGATGCTCAAAATCTCCGTCGAATTCGTCCAGGAGGCCTGGCCGACCGGCGCCGGCCGTGCCGCCCGGCAGGGTGTCTGCGAAAGCAGGCACGGAGACGCAGGGTGCACCGAAACCTCGCCGAGCCGTGAGTTGCGACTCTCTATTTCCAAAAAAGAGGAGCTTTCCTCACGGCTCCGCGGACGCGGGCGGGGCCTCTGCGAAGCAAGGGGGGGCAGGGGCCGCCCTACTACTCGAAGGCCTCGGGCGGCGGGCAGGCGCAGACGAGGTTGCGGTCGCCGAAGGCGTTATCGATGCGACGCACCGGCGGCCAGTACTTGCCACGGATGAGCGAGCGCACCGGGTAGACCGCGGTCTCGCGGTCGTAGGCGTGCGTCCACTCCCCCTCGATCACCGACTGCGCCGTATGGGGGGCGTTGTGCAGCGGGTTGTCGTCGGCCGGCCAGCGACCGGAGGCCACGGCATCCGCTTCGGCCTTGATCGCGATCATGGCCTCCACGAACCGGTCGATCTCGCCCAGGTCCTCGCTCTCGGTGGGTTCGATCATCAGCGTTCCCGACACCGGGAAGCTCATGGTCGGCGCGTGGAAGCCGTAGTCGACGAGGCGTTTGGCGACATCATCGACGGTGACCCCGGTGGCCTCGGTGAGCGGGCGGAGGTCGAGGATGCACTCGTGCGCGACCAGCCCGTTGTCGCCGGAGTAGAGCACGGGGAAATGCGCGTCGAGCCGCTTGGCCACGTAGTTGGCGGCGAGCACAGCGGCGCCGGTGGCCTCCTTGAGCCCCTCGGCCCCCATCATCCGCACATAGGCCCAGGAAATGGGCAGGATGCTCGGGCTGCCGTAGGGCGCCGCCGAGACGGGTCCGCCGGCGTGCACGATCGTGCCGCCTGATCCATCGCCCGAACCGGCACCGGCACCAACACCGGCACCCCCGCCGGCACCGAGCAGGTAGTGCTCGTCGCTCTGTGCGAGCGGGTGGCCGGGCAGGAATGGGGCGAGGTGCGCCTTGGCCGCGACCGGCCCGACGCCGGGTCCGCCGCCGCCGTGCGGGATGCAGAAGGTCTTGTGCAGGTTCAGGTGCGACACGTCGCCGCCGAAGTCGCCGTAGCGGGCGAAGCCGAGCAGCGCGTTCAGGTTCGCACCGTCCACGTAGACCTGGCCGCCGGCGTCGTGCACGGCACGGCAGATGGCGCCGACCTCGTGCTCGTAGACGCCGTGCGTGGAGGGGTAGGTGATCATCAGCGCGGCCAGGTTGTCGGCGTGAACGGCGATCTTCGCGCGCAGGTCGTCCAGGTCGACGTTGCCCAGCTCGTCGCAGGCGACGACGACGACCTTCATGCCGGCCAGCACAGCGGAGGCCGCGTTCGTGCCGTGGGCGCTGGACGGGATCAGGCAGACCAGGCGCTCCGCGTCGCCGTTGGACAGGTGGTAGCCGCGGATGGCGAGCAGGCCGGCCAGTTCGCCCTGGCTGCCCGCGTTGGGCTGCAGCGACACGGAGTCGTAACCGGTGACATCGCTCAGCCAGGTCTCGATCTGGCGGACCAGTTCGAGGTAGCCCTCGACGTCGGCGCGCGGGGCGAAGGGGTGCAGCCCACCGAATTCGGGCCAGCTGACGGCCTCCATCTCGGTGGCCGCGTTCAGCTTCATCGTGCAGGAGCCGAGCGGGATCATGCCCCGGTCGAGCGCGTAGTCGTAGTCGGCGAGGCGCTTCAGGTAGCGCATCATGCTCGTCTCCGAGCGGTGCGTGTTGAACACCGGGTGGGTGAGGAACTCGCTGGTGCGGTGCAGCTCGGGCGGCAGGCCGGCCTCGACCATGCTGAAGTCGACGAGGCCGAAGGATTCCCGGCCGCCGAACGCCCCGACGACCAGGGCGAGGTCGGCGAGCGTCGTCGTTTCGTCGACCGAGATCCCGATCGTGTCCGCGTCGACGAGGTGCAGGTTGACTCCGCCGTCGGCGGCCGCGGCGACGATCTCGGCGGCGCGACCCGGGCTCGACACCCGGACGGTGTCGAAGAAGGTCGCGGTCACGACGTCGGCTCCGGCGGCGAGGAGCGCCACAACGAGCTGGCCGGCCCGTTCGTGCACCTGACGTGCGATCGTCTTCAGCCCGTCGGGGCCGTGGTAGACGGCGTACATGCCGGCCATCACGGCCAGCAGCACCTGGGCCGTGCAGATGTTCGACGTGGCCTTGTCACGACGGATGTGCTGCTCACGCACCTGAAGCGACAGTCGGTAGGCCGGGTGGCCGACCGCGTCCACGCTGACGCCGACGAGCCGGCCGGGAAGCTGGCGTTCGAGGCCCTGGCGCACGGCCATGTAGCCGGCGTGGGGACCGCCGAAACCCATCGGCACGCCGAAGCGCTGGCTGGTGCCGACGGCGACGTCCGCGCCGAGCTCGCCGGGCGAGGTGATCAGGGTCAGGGCGAGCAGGTCCGCAGCGACGACGGTGAGCGCGCCCTGCGCCTGGGCGGCGGCGATGACGGCCGCCGGGTTCCAGACCCGGCCGGACGCGCCGGGGTACTGCACGAAGATCCCGAAGTGCTCGCCGAGGTCGGCCACGGTGGCCGCGCCGGTCGCGACCTGGCCGGCGCCGCCGGTGCTGACGTCGGCGAGGGCGATCTCGACGAGGTCGATTCCGAGTGCGGCCGCGCGGTTGGCCAGCAGCGCCTTCGTCTGCGGCAGGGCGTCGGCGTCGACGATGAACCGGTTCGACTTCGACTTCGACGCGCGGCGGGTGAGGAGCATGCCCTCCACGACGGCGGTCGATTCGTCGAGCATGGACGCGTTGGCCGTGGACAGTCCGGTGAGGTCCGCGATCATGGTCTGGAAGTTGATCAGGGCCTCAAGCCGGCCCTGCGAGATCTCGGGCTGGTAGGGCGTGTACGCCGTGTACCAGCTGGGGTTCTCGAACACATTCCGCTTGATCACCGCCGGGGTGACGGTGTCGTAGTAGCCCTGCCCGATCATCGACCGCTTGACGGTGTTACGGTCCGCCAGCGTGCGCAGTTCGGCGATCGCCTCCCGCTCGGTGGCGGCCGGCGGCAACGTGCTGTCGCCGAGCACCCGGAACTGGTCGACCTGGATCGAAGCGGGCACGGCGGCGTTGACGAGAGCGTCGACCGAGTCGTAACCGAGGATGGCCAGCATGCGGGACTGGGCGTCGGCATCCGTGCCGATGTGGCGTTGGGTGAAGGGCTGTGACATGTGTCGGGAACCTGTGCTTCTTGTTTTCGTTACTCGCCGACGAGGGCGGAGTACTCGGCGTAGCTGAGGAGGGGAGGAAGCTCGGCGTAGGTGACCTTGATCAACCAGCCGGCGCCGAACGGGTCGCTGTTGACGAGCTCGGGGCTGTCGACGACGGCGTCGTTGGTCTCGGCGACGGTGCCCGTGACGGGGGCGAACAGCTCGCCGACCGACTTCGTGGACTCGATCTCGCCGACGACGCTGCCCCCGGCGACATCGCTGCCCACGGCGGGCAGCTCGACGAAGACGACGTCGCCGAGCTTGTCGGCGGCGTAGGCGGTGATGCCGACGGTGACGGTGTCGCCGTCGACCAGCACCCACTCGTGCTCGGCGGTGTACTGGAGTTCAGTCTTGTCTGCCATGGGGTTTCCTCTCGAGGGATGGATTAGGGGTGTCTATTTCTGGCGCTGGTAGAACGGAAGGGCGGTCACGGTGGCGGGGATGCGGGTGCCGCGCACGTCGATGAAGACCTCGGTTCCGAGGCGGGCGAGGCCCGGCGCCACGTAGGCCATGGCGATCGGATGTCCCAAAGTCGGTGACAGCGCCCCGCTCGTGATCACGCCGTCGGCCACGGTCGCGTCGGCGCTGCGGAAGATCGCGTAGTCGGCCCGGCCGGCGCGTTTGCCGGCCGAGGCGAGTCCCACGAGCACGCGGGCCTCGGCGCTGGGACCTTCCTCACTGGCTTCGCGGCCGATGAAGTCGACCTCCTTGGCCAGGTTGACGACCCGGCCGAGCCCGGCCTGGGCCGGGTAGGTGGAGGTGCTGAGTTCGTGGCCGTAGAGGGGCATGCCGGCCTCGAGCCGCAGGGTATCGCGGCTGGCGAGCCCGGCCGGGACCAGCCCGTGGACCTCGCCGGCGACGAAGAGGGCGTTCCAGAGAGCCAGGGCGTCGGGCACGTCGACGTAGAGTTCGAACCCGTCTTCGCCGGTGTAGCCGGTGCGGGCGATCAGTACCGAGGCGCTCTGGAAGGTGCCGCCGAGGGCGCGGTAGTACTTGAGCGCGGCCAGGTCGCCGTCGACGGTGAGACCCGCGGTGGCTTCCAGGATGGCCCGGGAGTTCGGGCCCTGCACGGCGATCAGGGCGACTGCGTCGCTCCGGTCGGTGACGGTGACGTCGAAGCGGGCGGCGCGCGCGGAGAGCGCTTCGACGGCCTGGAACCGGTTGCCCGCGTTGGCGACGACGAGGAACTCCTCCTCCGCCGTGCGGTAGACGACGATGTCGTCGATGATGCCCCCGGCGCGGTTCAGGATGAGGCTGTACTTGGCCTGCAGCAGCTCGATCACGGAGAGCTTGCCGGCGAGCGCGTAGTCGAGGAACGCCCCGGCATCCGGCCCGACGACGACGATTTCGGCCATGTGCGAAAGGTCGAAGATGCCCGCGCCGGTGCGCACCGCGTGGTGCTCGGCCAGGTCGCTGGAGTACCGCACCGGCATCTGCCAGCCGGCGAAGTCCGTGAAGCTGGCGCCGGCTTCGACGTGCGCCTGGTGCAGCGGGGAGAATCGCTCCGTGGCGGCGGGAGCGGAATCGGTGTCGGCAGAAGAAGTGAGGGCGGCGTTGTCCGAGGTCATGAGTTCTCCAGGTCGTCGTCGGCTAAGAGCCGAGCGAGATTCTCCGGGGCACGATCGAGCGATCGAACTCCTGGGAACTCCCCCTCTGTCGTCAGGCCTGAGAGCTTCACCGCATCCGTCGGGACGTGACTTTCACCATGGGCGAGCCGCGTTGGTGCCGCGACTACTTTTCAGAGTGGCCAGTTCGATGCGGTACGAGTACCTGAGAGATTGTCGGGGAGGATTGCTCCTTCGGTGTTCGCTCGCCTCCCGGCGTCGAACTCTCCCGCATCGACCTTGATGGCCCGGTATTCACTTGAGGGTATTCACTTGATGCTGGTGCTGCGCGCTTGGGCGTGTGCGCTCTCAGCCTAGCGTGCGCCGGGCACCGGGCGAGCGGGCAGCGGACGAGCCGGCACGGGGGCCGTGACGGATGCCGCGGCCTCCGGGCGACGCCCGCGGGAGGGAGCGCGTACCCTGTTACTCTGCCCGCGATTCATGCGGGGCACGAAGAAAGGCGTTCCGTGGACATCACCCTCCTCCGGCATTTCATCGCCGTCGCCGAGGAGTTGCATTTCCCGCGCGCCGCGATGAACCTCAATGTCTCCACCCCGAAGCTGCGTTCCTCGATCGCGAAACTCGAGACGAACCTCGGCGTCGTGCTCATCGACCGCACCACGGAGACCACCCGGCTGACCACGGCGGGCAACCTGTTTCTGACGGAGGCCCGCGCCGAGCTGGCCGCCTCGGATGAGCCCTGGCAGCCGCCGCTGCCCGCGGGCGGCAAGGCCAAGGCCTCGAAGGGCAAGGGCCGCGCGCCCGAGGTCAAGGGCCAGCCGCGCCCGGGGAAGCGCCGCCAGGGCCGCTAGCCCGCGCCCGGATCGTCGGCGACGACCCCGGCCGAGGCTCGGCGCCAGGCCGAGAAACTGGCCACCGAGCCGCTGTGCGGCGCCACCAGCCACGGCCACGGATGCAGTTCGGCCGCGCCCTCCGCGTAGCGCGCGAAGCTGGGCACCGGCGCGGACGTGACGGCCGCGTCGAGGCTCGGAACGACCACCCGCGGGTCGCCCAGGTGCACGACCACCTCGCGCCGCCGGGCCAGATCCTGCAGGGTTTCGACGGTGAAGATCAGTCTTTTGCTCGAGAGCCGCAGCCGGGCCAGGGCCGGCTCGTCGAAGACGAAGACGACCGGAAGCGCGGAATGCGCCTCGAGGGCCGGATCGGCGTCGCCCAGGGAATCCACCGTCAGCAGGACCGACCGGGCCGCGCGGCGCCGGACGGCGACGGAGGGTCCCCTTGTGGCGGCCAGGTGCGGATCGCGTGTCAGGTTCGCCGGCGCATCCGTCACCGGCGCCGGTGCGGCGGCCGCCGGGAACTGCTCGATCGGGCAGGCCTGGGCGAGCGGGCAGGCACGGCAGAGCTGCGGGGCCCGTTTCTCCACCTGCCAGCGGGCGAAACCGTAGGGGCTGCCGGTCCCGGCGCCCACGGTCCACTGCCAGCCCAGCAGGTTGGCCGCGCGCGAGCCGTCGAGCAGGTGCCGGTAGAACTCCTCCTGGCCGGCATGCCACCCGGCGCCAAACCTCACCGTGTACTGGGAAGCCAGCCACATCCGGGTCTGGTTGACCAGCCAGCCGTCGGTTTCCAGCTCCGACACGACCGAATCGACGCAGTGCATGCGCCGCGGCCAGGCCTCGGGTTCGAACCCTCCGGCCCAGGGCGCCGCGAACCGCAGGTTTCGGTGCAGGGCCACGCCCACCCGCGCATAGAGATGTCGGGCGTATTCCTGCCAGAGCAACTCGTCCCGGAATTTGCGGGTGTCCCGGGCGGGTCCGTCTGCGACGTGATCCCACGCCCGGCCGAGCGGCACCAGCCCGTGCCGGATGTACGGGGAGAGCCGGGAGGCCCCGCGGTCGGTTTCCGGCAGTACCTGACTGCGCCTGGCCGCATAGCCCGCGACCGAGAACCCGGCCAGGGCACGGTCGGCGCTGGTCTGGCCGCCCCGGATGCCCGGACTCGCCCGCACCTCGTCGTCGTCGTCGACCAGGTGGCGCAGGTGGCGGCGCACGACGGCTTCCGCGGTTCCGTCGTTCAGGGCGATGAGCACGTCTGATTTTAGACTCCGCCCCACGGCGCCAGGAAGCGCTACGCCTGCTTGCGGCGGCCGGCCGCTGCCTCGCGCTGCAGGGGCGTCACCGAGGCCAGCGGCACGTTCAGCCGCTCGACCAGCGGGGCGAACGCCCGGAACCGCTCGAGCACCAGGTCGTGAAGTCTTCGCCGAGGGCCACCGCGCCGGGCAGGGTGCCGGTCAGCGCCCAACTGCGGTTCTGCAGCAGGTCGGCTGCCGGGTGCTCCGCCGGGAATCCCTTGGGCGCCCGGATGAGCGGGTTGCCGTCCAGCGGGTCGGCCAGCCCGGTGCGCGACACGTCGGCGAGCACGCCTCTCATGGGAGAACCGCACGTCGCGGTAGATGCGCATCATGGCCTTGTTCGGCGGGCGCAGATGGCTTGGCGCGAACTCGGCCAAGCTGACGTTCACCGCCTCGGCGACGGCCAGCATCCGTTTCTTCAATTCGAGCTCGTAGGTCGGTTTGTGCTCTTCGAACCATTCGCGGTTGTTGCGGTGCTCCAACTCCTCGAGAAAATCGAAGGTCTGTTCACTGAAATGGGGACCCACTGCACGCTCCTTGACGTGGCCGGCGGCGCCTAACCGCGGGGCCGTCCTTCTTAGCCACCCTACGCAGGAACAGCAGCGGCAAGGTCACGGTCGCGAGGGCCGTGACCAGCCACACCACCAGCGTGGCCAGGACCCAGGCCTGCCAGCCATCCCTGCCAGGTGAGGGTGAAGCCGTCGAGCACCAGCGACGCCACCCAGAGGCCGAGAGTGCCGGAGCCGAGGAAGATGGCCGTGCGAATCAGAAAGCGGATCATGACTGCCCCTTTCGTGGCCGCGGCCTTCGCCGCGTCCGAGCATTGTGTCACCCGCGGCGCTCCAGCGGGAAGCACCTAGAATCGGCGCATGTCCCGCCTCGTCGTCGTCCTTCCGCTCACGGCGCTGCGCACCGGTGACAGCTTCCCGGTGTCGGAGTGGCCCCTCCACATCACCGTGCTGCCTCCTTTCCACACGGATGCCGCGGCATCCGTGATCGCCGGCGTCGTTGCCGGCGTCGTTGTGGGCGTCACCGGAGGTGTCGACGCCGTCTCGGCCGGCGGCCGCACCGCCATCACGGCCGTCGCGGGCGTCGAAGCGCTGTTCGGACGGCGTGAGGACGTGCCGGTGACCCTGGTCGTGGACGACGCGGCCCTGACCGAGCTGCACCGGGCACTGGTGGACGCCGTGCGGCCCTTCGCGTCCTCCCCGGACGAACCCGCGTTCACCGGCCCCGGCTTCCGGGCCCACATCACGATCAAGAACGGCGCCCGCGTGCACGAGGGCGAGGTGCTCACCCTCGCCCAGATCGCCCTCGTGGACATGGCGCCCCGGGCGGCGGCCGGCGGCCGGAGCGTGCTCGCCGTTTTCCCCCTGGCGGCTCCCGCGGCGACCGCGCTCGGCCCAGGCAACGGGGTTTCAGGCTCCGCCCAGGCCCTCGCCGACCACGAAGACGGTGAAGAACAGGGCGGCCGGTACCGCCACGGCGAGGGCGATGATGTTCAGCACCGAGCGCTCCCGCCACCGCCAGACGCAGAGCAGGTTCACGATGGCCGCGGCATCGATCAGCACGGTTCCGATCGCGGGCATCACCCAGGTATCGGTGACCGGGTAGGTCTCGCGGAAGAGCGTCGTGATCAGCGGCAACACCAGCCAGGACGCCAGTCCGAGGGCTGACAGCACGATCGCCCAGCAGCCGATCGGGCTGCGCGGAAACGCCTGGGTGATGCCGCCGCCCTGGCGGGGTGAGGTCGAGTGAGGGGGGTGGTATCGGGGCCGGGGCGGGCTCGTCCCGTGGATTCGACACGAGCATCCACCTCTTCTCCCTGTGCACGTTTCTCCAAATGCGCGGCCGCGGCTGCGTAACCGGCTGGCGGCCACTGTATTCCCCGGACGCGGGCCGCGCGAGGTTGCGCCCGGTTAGGCCTTTTTCGCGGCTGCCTTGGCCGCCCGCTTCGTCTCCCGCACCAGGGCGAGCGATTCCGGGTCGACGATGTCGGCGACGGAGCGGTGCGAGCCCTCCTCGCCGTACGGGGCGCACACTTCCCGCCACCCCGGCGCCTCGACCCCGAGCCGCTTGCCGAGCAGGGCGAGGAAGATCCTGGCCTTCTGCTCGCCGAACCCGGGCAGCCCCTTCAACCGGCGGAGGATCTCGGCGCCGTCCGGGGTGCCGGTGGTCCAGATTGCGGCGGCGTTGCCGTCCCACTCTGTGGCCACGACTTCGGCCACGGCCTGGGTGCGCGCGGCCATCGAGCCCGGGTAGCGGTGCACGGCCGGGGTGCTCCGGAACACCTGGGCGAAGGCGTCAGCATCGAAACCGGCGATCACCCCCGGGTCGAGGGTCCCGATCCGGTCGCGGATCTTGGCGGGACCGGCGAACGCCGTCTCCATCGCGATCTGCTGGTCGAGGAGCATTCCGACCAGGAGGGCGAACGGGTCCTCGCTGAGCAGGGTGTCGGCGGCGGCGTCACCGGTAATGTGCAGCGTCATGGTGCTCATTGTGTCACCGGCCGGCGCTGGCGGTGCCGTTCGCCGGCCATCGCCCCCGCCGAGTTCGACAGTCTCGGTCGAGTTCGACAGTCTCGGTCGAGTTCGACAGTCTCGGTCGAGTTCGACCGGCGCGCCCCTCGAACTCGACCGGAAGTGTCGAACTCGCCGCACCGGCAGCTCGATCGAGCGTGCCCATCGATACGACTAGGTCGTGTCGAAACCGTCCTCCACGACGAACCAGCTGTGCGTGTGTTCGGCTCCGACGCCGTCGAGAAGGGCCTGCGCCGCGTGCGGCACGCCCGCCTTGCGCAGGGCCAGGAGGGCCTCCATGTCCCACCAGGTGGACTGGATTCGCCAGGACCCGTCCTGGCCGCGCAGGAGCTCGGACCTGACCAGCCCGTCCGGCTGCCCCGCCGCAAGCATCCGCCGGTAACCGTCGAGGAGGTCGCCTTCACGCTCCGGCAACCCCCTCGCGTCGACTGAAGTGACGACAGGCTTGTCCCTGGGAATGTCCATCTGCGGCCTCCGATCGATCCGGTCGAAGCCAATCTAACCCAGGACGCCGTACGACTGAATGCCGCCCGGCGACAATCGGGGCGCGGATGCGTCGGCAACCGCCGCGAGCGGCGATGGCACCCCGCCGAGCTCGACACTTGCGGTCGAGTTCGATCGGCACGCCTGCCGAACTCGACCGGAACCGGCGATCTCAGCGACTCCCGCCGCCGCGGATAGCCAGGCCCCAGGATTTCGGTGCGGTTGTCGTGACGTCGTCTGTCTCTAGGATGAGGGCATGGCGATGCCGGTCCTCGCGACCAAGCTCTTCATCCCCCGACTCCGGTCCCGAGCGGTTCCTCGACCGCGCCTCGTCGAGCGTTTGCGCGAGGGGCTGCACTCCGGCCGAAAGCTGACGCTCATCTCCGCCCCGGCCGGTTTCGGAAAGACCACGCTGCTGAGCGAGTGGATCGCGGATGCCCGGCGCCGCGACCCCCAGCTGCGCGTCGCCTGGCTGTCGCTCGACGAGGGCGACAACGACCCGTCCCGCTTCCTCACCTACCTCGTCGGAGCCCTGCAGCGGGCCGATCCCGCTCTCGGCTCGGAATCGTTGACGCTCTCGCCGGCCTCGATCGAACCGGCGCTGACGGGGCTGATCAACGACGTCGCCCAGAGCCCGGCCGAGATCATCCTGGTACTCGACGACTTCCAGCTGATCGAGGAGAAGACGATCCGGGACGCCCTCGTCTTCTTCCTCGACCACCTTCCGTCGAATCTGCACCTGGCTGTCGCGAGCCGCTCCGATCCCCTTCTCCCGGTGGCGCGACTGCGCGCCGGCGGCGAGCTCACCGAGTTGCGTGCCGCCGACCTGCGGTTCACTCCGGACGAGGCCGCCGCCTTCCTCAGCCAGATGGCGGGCCTCGAGCTCTCCCCCGAGGACGTCGCCGCTCTCGAATCGCGCACGGAGGGCTGGATCGCCGGCCTCCAACTGGCCGCTCTGTCCATGCGGGACCGCTCGGACGTCTCCGGTTTCATCCGGGGATTCACCGGAAGCAACCGCTTCGTGATCGACTATCTCGCCGAAGAGGTGCTGCAGCGTCAGCCCGAGCAGGTGCGGGAATTCCTGCTCCGCACCGCGATCCTGGACAGGCTCAGCGGATCCCTCTGCGAGGCCGTCACCGGGCAGGCCGGCGGCAGCGACGTGCTGGAGTCGCTCGAGCGGGACAACCTGTTCCTCGTTCCGTTGGATGACGGACGGCAGTGGTACCGCTACCACCACCTCTTCGCGGATGTGCTCCGGGCGCGGCTGCTGCGCGACCGGCCCGACCTCGTGCCGACCCTCCACCGTCGCGCCAGCGAATGGCACGAGCGGAACGACCTGCCGGAGGAGGCGGTCACGCATGCCCTGGCGGCGGCGGATTTCGCCCGCGCAGCCAGAGTGATCGAGGGCTCCGTTCCCGCGGTTCGCAAGAGCCGGCAGGATGCCACACTGCTCCGCTGGCTGACGCTGCTGCCCGAGGAGGTCATCGATCGCCGACCCGTGCTGGGCGTGTACCGCGCGTGGTCGTCGCTGGTCTCCGGCGACGTGGAAGCGATCGAACCGCGCCTGCGCGTCGCGGAGAGGGCGTTGGCTGCCACGACGGATGACGGCGCCCCCGGCCACGACTCGGCCGACAGCGAGGAACTTCGCACTCTCCCCGTGACCATCGCCGTCTACCGGGCTGCCGCAGCGCAGGCGCGCGGGAAGGTGGTCGGCATGAAGGAACACGCCGAGCGAGCCCTGGCGCTCACCCAACCCGACGATCATCTGGGGCGCGGCGCGGCAGCTGGGTTCCTCGGGCTCGCTTCGTGGACGACCGGCGATCTCGAGTCCGGGCTGCGTGCCTTCGGCGAGGTCAGGTCCAGCCTGCGTCTGGCCGGCAACCTGGCCGACGTGCTCGCGACCACCATCGTGCTGGCCGACATGCTCGTTCCGCTGGGCCGGTTGCGGGAGGCGCAACGGGCATACGAGCAGGCGTTGCAGCTGGCGGCCGAGCAGGGCGACCCGCCCCCACAGTCAACGGCGGACCTGCACGTCGGGATCAGTGAACTGCCTAGGGAGCGGGGCGAACTACCGGCCGCCGCCGAGCACCTGGCTGCGAGTGAGGCGCTGGGCGAACAGGCCTCGTCGAGCGAGAACCGGCATCGCCGGTTCGTGGCGATGGCGCGAATCAGGCAGACCGAGGGAGATTTCGACGCCGCCCTCGACCTGCTCGGCACGGCTGAGGGCCTCTACCGGCGCGGGTTCTTCCCGGAGGTGCGCCCGATCGCCGCGATCAGGGCACGGATCTGGATTGAACAAGGCAGGCTCGCCGAGGCCCTCGCCTGGGTCACGGGCCAGGGCCTGTCCGTGGATGAGGACCTCACCTACCTGCGCGAGTTCGGGCACATCACCCTGGCGCGGCTGCTGATCGCGCAACAGCGGGCCGATCCGCGGGGGTCGATCCAGGCGGCCACCGGATTACTCGACCGCCTTCTCGTCGCCGCGGAAGCGGGCGGACGCACCGGCAGCGCGAACGAGATCCTCATCCTGCAAGCGCTGGCGCAGGAGGCGCAGGGCCGGATTCCCTCGGCGCTGCCACCGCTCCACCGAGCACTCTCCCTGGCCGAACCGGAAGGCTACCTGCGGCTCTTCGCCGACGAAGGTGCGCCGATGACGGCGCTTCTGGACGCGGCCGCCGACGCGGGAATCCTCCCCGACTACGTTCGCCGGCTCGGTCGGGCCCTGCGGCAGACCGACGTCGACAGGGCGAGTCTCCCGGGCATCCCGGAGGCGTTGAGCGAGCGGGAGTCGCACGTGCTCCGGCTGCTGGCGACCGAGCTCAGCGGCCCCCAGATCGCGAGCGAACTCTACGTCTCGCTCAACACGCTGCGCACCCACACCAGGCACATCTTCGCCAAGCTCGGCGTCAACAGCCGCCCGGCCGCCGTCACCCGCGCCGCCGAGCTGGGTCTGATCCAGCGCCGGGTCTGATCTGGCTCCGCGACACAATCACCACCTCAATCACCACGCACGGTGATGCCGCGTCATCACATGTCTCCGTAGATTCGGGTCGTTCTCAGGTAGTGGCCTGGGGCACTCAGAACGAAGGAGAGCAATCATGATCACAACGTCCACCCTCACCCGGGCGGCCGCCGTCGCCGCCGCCGTGTCGGGTCTGCTCTACATCGTCATCCAGTTCATCCATCCCGCCGACGAGGTCGCCTCCCTCACCACCCAGATGTGGGTGAGCGTTCACAGTCTCAGTTTCGCGATGGCCATCCTCGGCCCGATCGGCCTCACGGGCATCTACCTGCGCCAGGTGCGAGAATTCGGGCTGCTCGGCCTGATCGGATACGCGCTGTTCGCACTGTTCTTCATCCTGCAATCCGCCTTTGTCTTCGCCGAGGCGTTCATCGCGCCCCTGGTCGCGGCGGACGCACCGCAGTTCGCCGAGGACTTCGTCGGACTCTTCGGCCGGCACCCGGCCGTGACCGACCTCGGCCCCCTCGCCGCACTCCCCCTGGTCGGAGCCGCCGTCTACGTCATCGGCGCGATCGTGTTCGGGATCGCCGTCCTCCGTGCCCGGGTGCTGTCGCGCGGCGCCGGCATCCTTCTCATTGCCGCCGCGGCGGTGACGCCCGTCGCGGGCGCGCTGCTTCCGCACACGCTCGAACGGATGGCCGCCATCCCGATGGGCCTGGCCCTGATCTGGCTCGGCTACTCCCTGTGGTCGGACCAGCGCAGGATCGCAGGCCGGACGGCTCCCACCGGGCACGGCACCCGACTCGACCGCACGCCGGCGGTCTGACCGGACGCGGGTCTGTGCAGGAGGAGGAGAGCGATGACTGAAGTCGATTGGTATGAGATTCGCCTCCGGGGGCAG
Organism: Cryobacterium sp. TMT2-10; assembly: GCF_004403075.1. NCBI lineage: Bacteria > Bacillati > Actinomycetota > Actinomycetes > Micrococcales > Microbacteriaceae > Cryobacterium > Cryobacterium sp. TMT2-10. Next base: position 13,985 of record NZ_SOGW01000080.1, read on the forward strand.
CTCGACGGGTCCTGGAGCGACTGGTTCGGGGGCTTCACCCTCACCAGCGAAAGCGATGGAACAACCACCCTCACAGGCCCGGTCATCGATCAGGCCGCGCTGCACGGGCTGCTGCGACGGGTCGGAAACCTGGGCGTGACACTGATCTCGGTCAACATTCTGAGGAGCTGAAAACCATGACGAAAGACACCCGGAGCCCTCGAGGCCAGTGGCCGGCCCCCACCGGATTGATCCTCCTCTCCCTCATCCCGCTGCTCGCCGGTGCTGCGCGACTCACCGAGCTGACGGGCGGAGCCGCCTCGACTCCGCAGAACGCCCGTTTTCTCGACTCCCCCGTACCGGTCGTGACGCACATCGTGAGCGTGACCGTGTTCAGCCTGCTCGGAGCGTTCCAGTTCGTCCCGGCTCTGCGGCGCCGCAGGGTAGCCTGGCATCGTCTCGCCGGACGCATCCTCATTCCCGCCGGCCTGCTGGCGGCGCTCTCCGGCATGTGGATGGCGGCCTTCTACCCGCACCCGCCCGGGGACGGCGCGATTCTGGTGGTTCTTCGGTTGGTCTTCGGGGCCGCGATGGTGGCGGGCCTCGGACTGGGGATTCGAGGCATCGTGCGTCGAGATTTCGTCCAGCACGGCGCCTGGATGACCCGCGCCTACGCGATCGGGGTCGGGGCGGGCACCCAGGCCCTCGTCCTGATCCCGCAATCGATGATCTTCGGCTCAACCGACGAGCTGTCCCGGGCCGTGTTCATGGGTGCCGCCTGGGTGATCAATCTCTCGGTGGCCGAGTACGTCATCCGTCGCCGTGCCCGGCCGGCACGAAATGCAGTCCGACCATCAACAACCGCATCACTACTCAAGGAGTCGACATGAAGTCACAACCAGCCACTCGCACTCACGCTCAGGATGCCCGGATGCGAGCCGCCGTCTATCGCCGGTTCGGGTCCCCGGAGGTGGTGCACATCGAGGAGGTCCCCAAACCTCTGCCGGGGCCGGACGAGGTGCTCGTCCAGGTTCACGCGAGCACGGTGAGCGCCGCCGACCACCGGGCCCGGGGACACCGTCCCAAAAGGGCTCGGACTGATGAGCGCGCTCGCGCTCGGCGTCTTCCGCCCTCGCACGCGGGTCCTGGGCATGGATGTCGCCGGCGTCGTGGAAGCGGTGGGAGCGGACGTCGCGTCGTTCACACCCGGCGACGAGGTGATCGCGATGCTCGGCGGCAGGTTCGGCGGGCACGCCGAATAAGTCTGCGTCCCACAGAGCGGCGCGATCACGGCGAAGCCGCGGAACATGACCTTCGAGGAAGCCGTGACAGTCGTGTTCGGGGGAATCACCGCCCGTGCCTTCCTGAACCGGGCCGCCCTCGCACCGGGTGGCACCGTCCTCGTCAACGGCGCGTCCGGCGCCGTGGGCACCGCGGCGGTGCAGCTCGCCGCGGAACTTGGGGCGCGCGTCACGGGCGTGTGCGGCGGCGGCAACCGGGAATTGGTGACCTCGCTCGGCGCGGACCGGGTGATCGACTATGCCGAGGAGGATTTCCTCGCCGAGGGCCGGTCCTACGACGTCATCATGGACTGCGTCGGGAACCTTCCCTTCGAGCGGGCCGCGGCGTGCCTCAATCCCGGCGGCACCCTGCTGCTCGTCATTTCCGACCTGCAGGGAATTCTCCTGGCGTCCCGGCGCAGCAGGAAGAGCGGGAAGCTCGTCACCGCGGGCAACGTCGACTACACGGCCGAAGACCTGGCGTTGCTGGTCGACCTCGCCGAGTCGGGCCGGTTCAGGGCGGTCATCGACCGAACCTACGAGCTTGCCGATGTCGCCCTGGCCCACCGCCACGTCGACACGGGGCACAAGAAGGGCAACGTGGTGCTGCGGGTCGCGGCCGGTTGATCGGAGCGGATCGCAGTCTTCTTGTGGTCCCGCTCCCCTCGACTTCGACGGTTCCGGTCGACTTCGACAGGTACGCCTGTCGAAGTCGACCGGAACTGACGATTTCGGCGGTCGCGACGGTCCCGGAACTGCGGGGTGACGGCTCCGGGTCGGTTGGCTATTCTGGGTGCATGGGCCGGAACATCCATACGCTGCATAATTTTGAGCCGGCGGCCACCGACGATGAGGTACACGCGGCCGCCCTGCAATTCGTGCGCAAGATCAGCGGATCCACGAAGCCCTCCAACGCCAATGCCGAGGCGTTCAACCGGGCTGTCGAGGAGATCGCCCACATCTCGAGGCACCTGCTCGAGGACCTGGTGAGCACGGCTCCGCCCAAAAACCGCGAAATCGAGGCGGACAAGGCGAAGGCCCGCTCGGCGAAACGGTTCGCCGCCGCTTAACAGCTCGGCAGGGAGGTTCCGCGGGAGGCGACGAGCGGCCCGCCGTCCTGGCCCTCTCGAGCTTGCCAAACGATGAGAACGAGGGCACACTCCCCCACTGTGCGATACAGCCCCATCCGGTTGGATCGCCGTCGTCGAAGGAGCGGAGCATCATGGCCTCGGATAAGCACACACACAGCATCCACATCGACGCGCCCGTGGCGAAGGTCTTCCACTACGTCGAGGATCCGGCGCACTTCGTCGGCGCGATGCCGGAGGAGGACCACAGCACCCTGGGGGCGGTGCAACGGACGCCCGAAGGGGCGGTGGTCAGCTACGAGATCAAGTACCGCGAACTCGGCATGCACCTCACCGCCGTCGTCACCAGAGAGGAGTATGTGGTCAACGAGCGCATCGTGGACCATTCCTCGGTGGGCCCGATCTTCACCATCTCCGTCGAGGCCGACGACAGCGGAACGTCGCTCACAGCCAGCTGGGACTCCTCCACGCTGATGAAGATGATCGACGCGGTCTTCTTCCACGGGGACAGGGACATCGAGCGCGCCCTCGCCACCTACAAGCTCGAGATCGAGGCCCTGGCCTGAGCCGACCCCAACAGCGGAGTGCCCCTACTCCCTGCCGTCCTCGAGCGGGATGAGCATCGTTCGAAAGGGACCGGCAACGGCGTGGAGGTCCCAAATGCGATCGGCGACGCCGTCGATGCCATTGTCAAGCTGAAGCTGAGGAATCCCTCCCGGGATCACGAGTTGGCTGACACGGACTCCCTCACCCTCGAGTGCGTCGTGGAGCATCTCACCGTAGGCGCTCTCGGCCGGGAAGGCGACCGATGTACCTGCGAAGTCAGCGCGGGCCTTCACCGAGGTTCCGCCGTTGATCATGATGATGCTGCCGCTTCCTGCCTGCCGCATGGCCGGGAGCACCGTACGCACCGCGTGAATGAGCCCGAGAGCCGAGAACTGCAATGCCTCCAAAGCCAGTTCCGGAGTCATCTCCAGCACCGGCTTCAGGTAGTCACGCGACGGGAGCGGACTGTACTGCAACGTATTGATGGGTCCCAGCTCTGCCGCGGCACGCGCAAGGGCATCTTCAAGCGCCGCCGGTACTCGGACATCCGCAGCGTAACCACTCACGGTGAAGCCGGCGGCAGTGAGCTCCGCAGCCATGGAGTCCAGCTTCGACTGGTTCCTCGAGATCAGGGCGATTGAGAAGCCCTCGCGCCCGAACCTTCGCGCAACTGCAGCTCCGAGTCCCGGTCCAGCTCCGATGATGGCGATGACAGGCACGGTGGTCTCCTTCGAGTGATGATGTTGTGGTGTCTGGAGTGAGGTCAGATTGGACGACAGCCCTTCGGGATCACGCAGCTGAGCAAATTCGCTGACGCGAAGCAAATACTGAGAGCTCCTGCGAGAGGTAGGCGCGGGCCCCCTCCGACCTGCCCGAGCCTAGACGTTGAAACGGAAATCCACCATGTTCCGTCACCGAAAGACGCGTGGAGCCCTGTGAAGTGTGGCTAATTCAGGAAAATCATCCGGCTGAGACTGGATCCACTGAGAAAGACCGGCCTGGCGGCATCCCCGGCTGACGGATCTCCTGAGTAAGCCACACACCCACGTGTCAGATTGCGTCGCGGGAGGCTCGCCGCGAATGTCCTGCACCGGATGTTCCGCCGGGAGTGCTGGCCGCCGAGGGCGACGGATGCGGTTGAGTTCGGCTGGTACGCCTGCCGAAGTCGACCGAAACTGTCGATCTCGACGAGACTCCCCACCGCTGGCCGAGGCGGACCTGCCGCTCGGGCCAGCCCCACGCGCTACTACCGCGAGATACACGTTGAAGCGGAACTCCACCACGTCGCCGAAAGACGCGTGGAGCCCTGAGAAGTGTGGCTAATTCAGGAATATCATCCGGCTGAGACTGGATCCACTGAGAAAGACGAGCCTGACGGCATCCCCGGCCGACGGACCTCCTGAGTCAGCCACACACCCACGGCGCCGGATTCTGCCGCGGGAGGCTCACCGCGAATTTTCATCCGCGCGGTGCTCCGCTGAGACGCTGCCAGCCGAGTTCGCCCTTTGCGGTCGAGATCGTCCAGCACACAGGGTGAACTGGACCGGAACTGTCGATCTCGGCCGCGAGCCGCAGAGGGCGAGCTAGACGTTGAAACGGAACTCCACCACGTCGCCGTCCTGCATGATGTATTCCTTGCCCTCGATCCGGGCCTTGCCCTTCGAGCGGGCCTCCGCCACCGAGCCGGCGTCCATCAGGTCCTCGAAGGAGAAGATCTCCGCCTTGATGAAGCCCTTCTGGAAGTCGGTGTGGATGACTCCGGCGGCCTGCGGGGCGGTCCAGCCCTTATGGATGGTCCAGGCCCGCGTTTCCTTGGGGCCCGCGGTCAGGTAGGTCTGCAGGCCGAGCGTGTCGAAGCCGATGCGGGCGAGCTGGTCGAGTCCGCTCTCGGCCTGGCCGGTCGACGCGAGCATCTCGGCGGCGTCCTCGGCGTCGAGCTCGCTGAGTTCGGACTCGAGCTTCGCGTCGAGGAACACGGCGTTGGCCGGGGCCACCAGCGCGGCCAGCACGGCGAGCTTCTCGGCATCCTGCAGCACCGCTTCGTCGACGTTGAACACGTAGATGAACGGCTTGGCGGTGAGCAGGCCCAGTTCACGGATCGGCTCGATGTCGAGCGTGGCGGACGACAATGGCGCTCCGGCGTCGAGGATCGCCTGCGCTTTGAGGGCGGTCTCCAGCACGATCGGGGGAAGCTTGCGGCCCTTGACCTCTTTCTCGAAGCGGGACACCGCCTTCTCGAGGGTCTGCAGGTCGGCGAGGATGAGCTCGGTGTTGATGGTCTCCATGTCGCCGGCCGGGTTCACGGCGCCGTCGACGTGCACCACGTCGGGGTCGGCGAAGCCACGGATAACCTGCGCGATGGCGTCGGCCTCACGGATGTTGGCGAGGAACTTGTTGCCGAGCCCCTCCCCCTCGCTGGCGCCGCGCACGATCCCGGCGATGTCGACGAAGGACACCGGGGCGGGCAGCAGGCGTTCGCTGCCGAAGACCGAGGCCAGCTTGGCCAGGCGGTGGTCGGGCAGGTTGACGATGCCCACGTTCGGCTCGATGGTGGCGAACGGGTAGTTCGCCGCGAGCACGTTGTTCTTGGTCAACGCGTTGAAGAGGGTGGACTTGCCGACATTGGGCAGTCCGACGATTGCAATAGTAAGAGCCACGAGAGTCCATCGTACCGGGTGTGTCCCCGGCCCCGTCGAGCCGACCGGGACGGGCTGTCAGCGGCCCGTGAAATGATGATGCGGTGCCAGTCAACTTCACCGCCATCGATTTCGAGACCGCCAACTCCTCCAGCGCTTCGGCGTGCTCGGTCGGGCTGGTGAAGGTTCGAGACGGAAAAGTCGTCGACAAGATCGCCTGGTTCATCAAACCGGCGGTCGGGCACGACGCTTTCCTGGCCTGGAACATCAAGATCCACGGCATCCGGCCGACGGATGTCGTGGACGCGGCCACGTGGGCCGAGCAGCTCCCCGACCTGGTCGCCTTCGCCGACGGCGACCACCTCGTCGCCCACAACGCCGGCTTCGACCTGGGAGTCATCAAGACATCCTCCACGGTCGCCGGCCTGTCGGTCCCGGACTTCAACTACGTCTGCAGCCTCCAGGTGGCCCGCCGCACCTACCATCTCGACTCGTACCGCCTGCCCGTCGCGGCGATGGCGGCCGGTTTCGAAGGCTTCGCCCACCACGACGCCCTCGCCGACGCGGAGGCCTGCGCCGCCATCATGGTGCACGCGGCCGGGCGGCACGAGGCAGACACCCTCGAAGATCTGGCCCGCATCACCGGGGTGAACATCGGCGCGATCGGGCCGGTCGCCACGAAGGAGAAGGCCGCGACGCACGGCCCGATGGCGCTCAGTTAGGTCCCTCCTCCCCTGCGCGCCGAGGCCGCGTCGAGGCCCTCCAGCCGCCGTGTCGAGGTCGTGTCGGTGGTCACTGGCAGAGTGGAGCCATGGATTCCTGGTTCGCTCTTCTCCTCGGTATTGTCATCGGCGCCCTCCTCGGCGCCCTGGTCGCGATCGTCGCCGGTCAGCGGCGCCGCGCTGCCTCAGTGAACGCTTCAGCGGGCGACGACCCGGCCGTGATCGAGGCCCGTCACCAGGTGGCGCTGGTCGAGGCGCGCTCCCGAGAGGCCGCCGTCCAATCGCTGCTCCGGGAGGAACTCGCCTCGGTGCACGCCACGGCCGACGCCCTGCGCGGGCAGGTCGTCGACGCCGGGCGGCAGTACCGCGAGCTGCTCCAACGGCAGCAGGGTGACCAGGACGCTGAGGCCGTGCGGCAGAAGCAGGAGAGCAAGGTGTTGCAGGCCCTGGCCCCGGTCAAGGAGAGCCTGCAGGACATGCAGCAGAAGGTGTTCGAGCTGGAGGCCCAGCGCAGCCTGCAGCACGGCGAGTTGAGCCAACAGCTGCGGTCCGCCACAGAGTCGGAGGAACGTCTGCGCAGCACCGCGGAGGCGCTCGCGTCCGCCCTGCGCGCCAACAACACCCGCGGGGTCTGGGGCGAGACCCAGCTGCGCAGCGTGGTGGAGGCGGCGGGCCTGATCGAGCGGGTCGACTTCGACCTGCAGTCGAGCATCAACTCGGATGCCGGCGCGGGTCGCCCCGACATGGTGGTGCACCTGCCCGGGGGGAAAAACATCGCCGTCGACGCCAAAGTGCCGTTCACGGCGTTCCTGGAGGCCAGCCAGATTCCGGTCACCGCCACCGGCGCCCTGGGCGCGCAACGGGCCGCGTACATGAAGGCGCACGTCAAGGCCGTGCGCGACCACATCACCGCCCTCGGCAGTAAGGCCTACTGGCAGGGCCTGGAGGCCTCGCCGGAGATCGTGATCGCCTTCATCCCGAGCGAATCCCTCGTTTCGTCTGCGTTGGAGGCCGACCCGTCGATCATGGAGTTCGCCTTCTCCAAGCGGGTCGCCCTGGCTTCCCCCGTGACCCTGTGGTCGGTCTTGAAGACGGTGGCGTTCAGCTGGCAGCAGGATGTGCTCACCCATGACGCCAAGGTCCTGTTCGACCTCAGCCGGGAGCTCTACGCCCGCCTGGCCACCACGGCCACCCACATCGAGAAACTCGGCCGGTCGATCGAGCGCACCGTCAAGGACTACAACGGCTTCGTCGGCTCGATGGAGCGCCAGGTGCTGCCCACGGCCCGCAAGCTCAGCGCGCTGGACGAGTCGAAGGTGCTGGCGCCGCTGGTCGGCATCGAAGAGGCCCCTCGGGAGCTGGCCGCCTGGGAGTTCGTGACGGAGCTCCAGTCGGCCGAACTGGAGGCCGCCGAGAATCGCCCTTAACGCCGAGAATCGCCGTCGGAACGGCGATTCTCAGCGTATTGGGCGACACTCGGCGGCGACCTCAGCGGGTCAGCGTGCCGAGCGAGCCCCGCGCCCGGTGGCTAGAGCCACTTGGAGGCGAGGTGCTCCGCGACCACGCGGCGGGTGGTGCCCGACTTGGCGCGCAGCACAATGCTCTCGGTGCGGATGATCGGGCCCTGGCGGCGCACGCCGTCGACGAGTCCGCCATCCGTCACGCCGGTCGCCACGAAGAACGTGTTGTCACCGCTGACCATGTCATCGAGTTCGAGCAGCTTGTCCACGTCGAGCCCGGCCGCGACCGCGCCCGCGCGCTCGGCGGTATCCTTCGGTGCGAGGCGTCCCTGCATGTAGCCGCCGATCGCCTTGAGCGCGCAGGCCGTGGTGATGCCCTCGGGGCTGCCGCCGATGCCGACGCACATGTCGATCCGGGTTTCCCAGCGGGCCGCGTTGATGCCGCCGGCGACGTCGCCGTCGCTCATCAGCCGGGTGCCGGCGCCGGCGCTGCGAATCTGGTCGATCAGTTCGGCGTGGCGGGGACGGTCGAGCACCGCGATGACCATTTCGCCGACCGGCTTGCCGGTGGCTCGGGACAGCTCACGGATGTTGTCGCCGATCGGTGCGTCGAGGCTGACGACTCCGCGGCCGGCGCCGCCGGTGACGATCTTGTCCATGTAGAAGACGGATGACGCGTCGAGCATGGTGCCGCGGGAGGAGACCGCGATCACGGAAAGGGCGTTCTGGCGGCCGGCGGCGGTGAGGCTCGTGCCGTCGATCGGGTCGACCGCGATGTCGCAGTGCGGGCCGGTGCCGTTGCCGACGCGTTCACCGTTGAAGAGCATGGGGGCTTCGTCTTTTTCACCCTCGCCGATGACGATGAGGCCGTCGAAATTGACGGTGCCGAGGAAGACGCGCATGGCGTCGACGGCCGCCTTGTCGGCGGCGTTCTTGTCACCGCGACCGATGAACGGAACCGCACGGATTGCGGCAGCCTCTGTCGCTCGCACCAGCTCCATGGCCAGGTTGCGGTCGGGGTGCGTGAAATTGAGGGCGATTTCGGGGCTGTTCACAGATGGTCCTTCCCGGACGAAGAGTGCGGCAGTGGCAAGACCCATCTTTGGGCCGGCATCGGTGATACCGGTGCTGCCTCCTTCAGCCTAGCGCCCGCTCCCCGCGCACCGCCTCTTCCGGCGCTGGCACGTCCGGGTACCCATCTCGGTAGGATGAGAGAACCGAAACGGTTCAACCGAGGAGACTCAACAATGCCCATCGCTTCCCCAGACCAGTACGCCGAGATGCTCAGCAAGGCCAAGACGAAGGGGTTCGCTTACCCGGCGTTCAACGTTTCGTCCTCGCAAAGCATTAATGCTGTCCTTCAGGGCCTGACCGAATCCGGCTCAGACGGCATTATCCAGGTCACCACCGGTGGCGCAGATTATTTCGCCGGCCACACGGTCAAGAACCGCGCATCCGGTGCGCTCGCCATGGCTCACTTCGTGCAGTCCGTCGCCGACAATTATCCCGTCACCGTCGCCCTGCACACCGACCACTGCCCCAAGGGCGCCCTTGAAGACTTCGTGCTGCCGCTCATCAGCGCCTCCGAAGAAGAGGTCAAGGCCGGCCGCAACCCGATCTTCCAGTCGCACATGTGGGACGGTTCCGCCATCGCTCTCCCCGAGAACCTGGAAATCGCCAAGGACATCCTCAAGCGCACCCAGGCGATCAACGCGATCCTCGAGGTCGAGATCGGCGCCGTCGGCGGCGAAGAGGATGGCGTCGAAGGCGACATCAACGAGAACCTGTACACGACCCTCGATGACGCACTCGCCATGATCGACGCCCTCGGCATGGGCGAGAACGGCCGCTACATGGCCGCGCTCACCTTCGGCAACGTGCACGGCGTCTACAAGCCCGGCAATGTCAAGCTGCGCCCGGAGCTGCTTAAGGAGATCCAGGACGGCATCGCCGCCAAGCTCGGCACCGGCCCGAAGCCGCTCGACCTCGTCTTCCACGGCGGCTCGGGCTCAACCGACGCCGAGATCGCCGAGGCCGTCGCCAACGGCGTCGTGAAGATGAACATCGACACCGACACACAGTACGCGTTCACGCGCGCGGTTGCCGGCTACATGCTCAAGAACTACGACGCCGTGCTCAAGGTTGACGGCGAAGTCGGCAACAAGAAGGTCTACGACCCCCGCGCCTGGGGCAAAGTTGCCGAGACGGCCATGGCCGCCCGCGTGTCCGAAGCCACCCGCCAGCTCGGTTCCGCCGGCCAGTCGAACAGCTAGCACCGAATGACGATGGCCGAGAATCCCCTGTCGACTCCTTCGGGAACCCCTCCGGAGGATTCCCGGCCACGTCCCCGGTACGGCGAGCTTGCGCCCGAAGGCTGGAGTTGGACTCCCGCCCCGGATGAGCGCACGCTCCCCGCACCGGCAGTCGCACCGGCTGCCACCCCGGCTGCCGGCCCGGGTTCCCCGGAAAAACCCGCCGGGCCCTTCCGCGGCGGCAAGACGCCGGCCTGGGACCGCCCCGTGACCCTGAGCCTGCTCGTCTTCGGGCTCCTGGCGACGATCTTCTTCATCGGTGCCCTGAGCGGGCTCCCCGACGCGTTCAAGATCCTCTACGAGCAGCGAGACCTGGGCACATACACACCGGACGACGCCATCCCGGGCCTGATCGTGGCCGGGAGCATCGCCGAAGCCCTGATCTGGCTCGCCACCGCCGTCGGCTCGATCCTGATGACGGTGCGCGGCAAGCGGGCCTTCTACCTGCCCCTGATCGGCGGGGTCGTGTCCTTCACCGTGCTCATCGTCATCGTGAGCGTGGCTCTGACCACCGACCCGACCCTGCTCAACCTGAAGCCGTAACGCTCAGCCGCTGAGCGGTTCGGCCGCCCAGACGTTCAGCCGCACGAATCGTGTGCATGACACGGTCACCGTGGATGTGACGGTCGACGCCTCCTTGCGCGCACCGGCCACCGTTCCTAGCCTGAACGCATGAACGATGAGACCGTACCGATACCGCCCGTCCTCCAACTGCGCCTGGTCGTCGAGGCGGCAGACTACGACGCCGCCGTGCGCTTCTACCGTGACGCTCTCGGCCTCACCGAGGCGGAGTCCTTCGAGGACGAGAGCGGGGCCCGCGGCATGGTCCTCGACGCCGGCCGGGCGACCCCGGAGCTGCACAATCCAGCCCAGCGGCGGATGGTCGACGATCTCGAGACCGACGGCAACCCGAGCGGGCACATCCGTGTGGCCTTCGAGGTCTCCGACGCGGCCGGCAAGACCCGGCAGCTCACGGATGCCGGCGCCGCGTTGATCGCCTCGCCGCGGGTCACCCCGTGGCAGTCACTCAACTCTCGCCTGCAGGGGCCGGCCGACCTGACCGTGACCCTCTTTCAGGAGCTGGAGTTCCAGACCGGCTGAGGGGCCCCGTCAGGCTGCCTATTCGGGCCGGCTGACCCGCCCGCCGAGCGCGCGCGCATCCGCGTTGCCGGCCAGGTCCTTGCGGAGTTCCTTGGGCAGGGAGAACAGGAGGTCCTCCTCGGCCGTCTTGACCTCCTCGACGTCGCCGTAGCCGGCTTCGGCGAGGTCGGCGAGCACCTCGTGCACGAGCTCGTCCGGAACGGATGCCCCGCTCGTCACCCCGACGGTGACGACGCCGTCGAGCCACTCCTGCTTGATCTCGCTGGCGTAGTCGATCCGGTAGGCGGCCTGGGCGCCGTACTCGAGCGCCACCTCCACCAGACGCACCGAGTTGGACGAGTTCGCGGAACCGACGACGATGACGAGGTCGGAGTCGCGGGCTACCTTCTTGATCGCTACCTGGCGGTTCTGGGTGGCGTAGCAGATGTCGTCGCTGGGCGGGTCCTGCAGATTAGGGAACCGGGCGCGCAGGCGTCGAACGGTCTCCATGGTCTCGTCCACGCTCAGGGTGGTCTGGGACAGCCAGACGACCCTGTCCGGGTCGCGCACCTCGATGGTGTCGGCCTCGTCGGGGCTGCCCACGAGCGTGGTGTGCTCCGGCGCCTCGCCGGCGGTGCCCTCGACCTCTTCGTGGCCTGCATGGCCGATCAGGAGGATCTGGAAGTCGTCGCGGGCGAACCGCACGGCCTCGCGGTGCACCTTGGTGACCAGCGGGCAGGTGGCGTCGATGGCGAGGAGTCCACGGTCGGCCGCGGCGTTCACCACGGCCGGCGAGACGCCGTGGGCGCTGAAAACGATATGGGAGCCGGCGGGCACCTCGTCGACTTCCTCGACGAAGATGGCGCCCTTCTTCTCCAGCTCGGAGACCACGTGCACGTTGTGCACGATCTGCTTGCGCACGTAGACCGGGGCCCCGTACAGCTCGAGCGCCTTCTCGACGGCGATCACGGCACGGTCCACGCCGGCGCAGTAACCGCGGGGGGCGGCCAGCAGCACCCGCTTGTGTCCGTGCACCGGGGTATCGTTGAGCCTGTTGCGTGCCCGGGGAATCCGGGGCATGCCGAGGCCGATCACAGGCGAATCCGTACTGATAGTCACGCCATCCAGTCTATGGGTGCCCGACTGCACAGTCCGTGGGAGGAACGATTGATGACGGATGCACCGCCCACCCTGGAGACCCCGTGGCCGGTCGCGCTGCTGGCCAACAAGATCCGCGGCTACATCGACCGGCTCGGCACCGCCTGGGTGGAGGGCGAGATCGTCCAGTGGGGCGCCAGCGGCGGCAACGTCTACGGCAAGCTGAAAGACCTCACCGAGGACGCCACGGTCAGCTTCACGGTCTGGTCGTCGGTGCGCGCGAAGCTCACCAGCGACTTCAAGCAGGGCGACCGTGTCATCGCCCTCGTCAAACCCAACTTCTGGGTCAAGGGCGGCACCCTCACCATGCAGGTGTTCGAGATGCGCCATGTGGGCCTGGGCGACATGCTGGAGCGGCTCGAGCGGTTGCGCAAACAGCTGGCCGGCGAGGGGCTCTTCGACGCCGCCCGCAAGAAGCCGCTGCCCTTCCTCCCCCATTGCATCGGGCTGGTCACCGGCAAAGACTCCGACGCGGAGAAAGACGTCATCCGCAACGCCCAGCTGCGCTGGCCGGCCGTCAGCTTCCACCTCGCCTACGCGGCCGTGCAGGGCGACCGCATGGTCGCCGAAGTGACAGCGGCCATCCAGAGGCTCGACGCCGACCCGGAGGTCGACGTGATCATCGTCGCCCGCGGCGGCGGCGACTTCCAGAACCTGCTCGGCTTCAGCGACGAGAGACTGGTTCGCGCGGCGGCCGCCTGCGTCACCCCACTGGTCAGCGCGATCGGGCACGAGGCCGACCGGCCGCTGCTGGACGAGGTGGCCGACCTGCGTGCCTCGACGCCCACGGATGCCGCCAAGCGCGTGGTTCCCGACGTGTCCGACGAACTGAACCGGGTACAGCAGGCCCGTGCCCGCCTCAGCAACCGGCTCACCGGCATCCTCGCTCATGAGGTCGACCGGATCGGGCAGCTCCGGTCCCGCCCCGTACTCAGCACCCCCGAGTGGCTGATCGATTCCCGCTCGGAGGACCTCACCCGTTTCGTCGCGCGCGGCACCGAGCTGGTCGGCCGGGCGGTCGAGCGCGCAGGCACCACGGTGCTCGAGCTGCGATCCCGGCTGCGCGCCCTCTCGCCCCAGGGCACCCTTGACCGCGGGTATGCCATCGTGCAGCTGGCGGACGGGCGGATCGTGCGCGCACCCGGCCAGGCGCCCGCCGGCACCGCGCTCCTGATCACCCTCGCCGAGGGGAACCTGCCCGCCACCGCGGGCGCCGCCCCGTCCGCCCCTCTCCCCTCGACTTAGAATGGAAGCCATGACCCCGGCAGCAGATGACATCACAGCCCTGAGTTACGAACAGGCCAGGGACGAACTCGTGCGCGTGGTGAACGCCCTCGAGCAGGGTTCATCGACGCTCGAAGAATCCCTCGCGCTCTGGGAGCGCGGCGAGGCCCTCGCCCGTCGCTGCGAGGAATGGCTGATCGGCGCGAAGGCCAGGCTGGACGCCGCCCGGGCCGGCCAGGCCCCGTCCGCCGCGACCGCCGGATGAGCGCCGCCAGGCGCGCTCCCCGCGTCGTCGCTGAACTCGGACGCCCCGAGACGCCGGAAGAGACGAAGAGCAGGCTGGCCGAGAATTCGCGCAAGTACCGGTCTCACAAGACCGTGAACAACCTGGTGCTGTCGCTGCTGGCCACACTCGGCACGGTGCTCGTGCTCGTGCTGCTGGTTCCGCGCAGCGAGGCTCCGATCGACCGCCCCGTCGACTTCGCCACGGTCGCCGCCCAGGCTCAGACCGGGCTCGACCAGACCCTGATCGTGCCGAAACTGCCCACCGGCTGGAAGGCGAATGCGGCCCAGTGGCGCCTCGGCGGCACCGACAGGATCCCGTCCTGGTACATCGGCCTGCTCACCCCGGGCAAGGAGTTCATCGGCCTCACCCAGGGCCTCGACGCGAACCCGAGCTGGCTCGCCGAGAAGCTGGACAACGCGCCGGTCGTCGACACCGTCACCATCAACGGGGTCACCTGGGACGTCTACCGCAACACCGCGCCGCAGCAGGATCACGGCAACTTCGATTCCGCCCTCGTGACCACCACCGCGGGCAGCACCTACGTTCTGGTCGGCACGGCCGGCGAAGACGAATTCGCGGCCCTCGCCGAGGTACTCGCCGCGCAGATCAGCACCAACACCGGAGGAACACAATGACCGGCAAATCCACTCCGGCCGAGGTCTGGAGCGACCTGCAGCGGGGCAACGACCGCTTTGTGGGGGGCGAGCCGCGGCATCCGCGCCAGGACGTCGACCGCCGTGCCGAACTCGCCTTCGTGCAGACCCCCGATGCGGCCCTGTTCGGGTGCAGCGACTCGAGACTGGCCGCCGAGATCATCTTCGACAAGGGTCTGGGCGACCTGTTCGTCGTGCGGAACGCCGGCCAGGTCATCTCCGACTCCGTGCTCGGCTCGCTCGAATACGCCGTCGCCGTGCTGGAGGTGCCGCTGATCCTCGTGCTCGGACACGACGGCTGCGGCGCCGTGCGGGCCGCGATCGATTCGCAGTCCGCCGACGCGGTCGCCCTGCCCGTGCACATCACGAAGATCATCGAGAAGATCGTGCCCGCCGTGCGCCGCGTCAGCGGGGCGACGGATGCGACGCCGATCGACCCGGATCACGTCGACGCCCTCGCGGTGGGTCGCGAGCACCTGCGCGACACCGTTGCCGAACTGCTGGAGCGCTCGGAGGTGATCAGCGCCGCCGTCGCAGAAGGTACATTGGCTATCGTCGGGGCTAATTACCGGCTGCTCGAAGGCCGTGCCGTGCCCGACATCGTCGTCGGCGTGGTCTAGGTCGACGTGTCCAGCCGCGCTCCGGCGCGCATTGTGGCGTTCCGCCGGCCTGCCGGCGTCGCTCACGTTTTACGAACTGCAGTTTCCCCAACCGAAAGGTAATACACACCGTGGTGGACAAGACCGTTGAAGCCGACTACCGGATCGAACACGACACGATGGGCGCGGTCCGGGTTCCGGCCGCCGCCCTCTACGGGGCCCAGACGCAGCGCGCCGTGGAGAATTTCCCGATCTCCGGCTCCGTGCTGGAGTCGGCCCAGATCGGCGCGCTGGCCCGGATCAAGAAGTCCGCCGCCCTGGCCAACGCGCAGCTCGGCGTGCTCGACGGCGACATCGCCAACGCGATCGCCGCGGCGGCCGACGAGGTCATCACCGGCCGCTACGACTCCGAATTCCCGATCGACGTCTACCAGACCGGCAGCGGCACCTCCTCGAACATGAACATGAACGAGGTCCTCGCGACCCTCGCGACCCGGAGCCTCGGCCGCCCGGTGCACCCGAACGACCACGTGAACGCGTCCCAGTCCTCGAACGACGTCTTCCCGACATCCGTGCACCTGGCGGTCACTAGCGCGCTCATCGACGAGCTGATTCCCGCCCTCGACCACCTGGCCGTGTCACTCGAGGCCAAGGCCGAGCTGTGGGTCGGCGCCGTTAAGGCCGGCCGCACCCACCTGATGGACGCCACCCCGGTCACCCTCGGCCAGGAGTTCGGCGGCTACGCGCGCCAGATGCGCCTCGGCATCGAGCGCGTGCGCTCCGCCCTCCCCCGCGTCGCGGAGGTCCCCCTCGGCGGCACCGCCGTCGGCACCGGCATCAACACGCCGGCCGGGTTCCCGCAGCTCGTGATCGAGCTTCTGGTCGAGGAGACGGAGCTGCCGGTCACGGAAGCACGCGACCACTTCGAGGCGCAGGCCAACCGTGACGGCCTCGTCGACGCATCCGGCGCCCTGCGCACCATCGCGGTCAGCCTGACCAAGATCTGCAACGACCTGCGCTGGATGGGCTCGGGCCCAAACACCGGCTTCGCCGAGTTGAACATCCCCGACCTGCAGCCCGGTTCCTCGATCATGCCCGGCAAGGTCAACCCGGTCATCCCCGAGGCCGTGCTGATGGTCTGCTCGCGGGTCATCGGCAACGACGCCACCATCGCCTGGTCCGGCGCGTCCGGGTCGTTCGAGCTGAACGTCGCCATCCCGGTGATGGGCACCGCACTGCTCGAGTCGATCCGGCTGCTCTCGAACGCGACCCGCGCGCTGGCGGACAAGACCGTCGACGGCCTGACCGCGAACGTGGAGCGCGCCCGCGCGCTGGCCGAGTCGTCCCCCGCGATCGTCACCCCACTGAACCGGGTGATCGGCTACGAGGCCGCCGCCAAGGTCGCCAAGCACGCCGTGGCCGAGGGGCTGACCGTGCGCGAGTCCGTGATCGCCCTCGGTTTCGTCGAGCGCGGCGAGGTCACCCTCGAGCAGCTCGACACGGCGCTCGACGTGCTCAGCATGACCCGTCCGCCCCAGGCCCGGTAGCCCGCCCCGAGCGCCCGGCACCTCCGCCGCTCGCGCAGTCACCAATTCGACGGAGATTTTGCTCCCAGAAGTCTGTTTTCGGTCCGAAAACGGGTTTTGGGGCAAAATCTCCGTCGAATTCGTTGGGGCTAGGCGATCTCGTTGCCCTCGAGCATCTCGGTGACCAGGGCCGCGATCGCGCTCCGCTCGGAGCGGGTCAGGGTCATGTGGGCGAAGAGCGGATGCCCCTTGAGCGTCTCGATCACGGAAGCCACCCCGTCGAACCGGCCGACCCGCAGGTTGTCCCGCTGCGCCACGTCATGGGTCAGCACCACCCGGGAGTTCGTGCCGATCCGGCTCAGCACGGTCAGCAGCACATTGCGTTCGAGGGACTGCGCCTCGTCGACGATGACGAAGGCGTCGTGCAGCGACCGGCCACGGATGTGGGTGAGCGGCAACACCTCGAGGATGCCACGGTCGATGACCTCCTCCAGCACGTTCTCCGAGACGATCGCCCCGAGCGTGTCGAAGACCGCCTGCGCCCACGGGCTCATCTTCTCGTTCGCGTCGCCCGGCAGGTAGCCCAGCTCCTGGCCGCCCACCGCGTAGAGGGGGCGGAAGACCATGATCTTGCGGTGCTGCTGGCGCTCCAGCACCGCTTCGAGCCCGGCGCAGAGGGCGAGCGCCGACTTCCCCGTCCCGGCTCGACCTCCCAGCGACAGGATCCCGATCTCCGGGTCGAGGAGCAGATCGATGGCGAGCCGCTGCTCCGCCGACCGGCCCTTGAGCCCGAAGACGTCGCGGTCGCCGCGGACGAGCTTCATCTGGCCGCTGCCGGTGACCCGGCCGAGGGCCGAGCCCCGGTCGGAGTGGATGACGAGCCCGGTGTTGATCGGCATGTCCTGCACGAGGCGGGTGTGCATGACCTCGTTCTCGTAGAGTTCGTTGATCTGGTTGGAGCCGAGCGTGATCTCATCCATCCCGGTCCAGCCCGAGTCCACGGCCAGCTCGTGGCGGTACTCGTCCGCCATCAGGCCGATCGAGGCGGCCTTCACCCGCAGGGGAAGGTCCTTGGAGACCACGGTCACGTTCAGCCCGTCATTGGCGAGGTTCAGGGCCACCGCGAGGATGCGGGAGTCGTTGTCGCCCAGTTGCAGCCCGGAGGGCAGCACCGACATGTTGGAGTGGTTCAGCTCCACCCGGAGGCTGCCGCCCTCACCGACCGGGATCGGGAAGTCGAGCCGTTCGTGCTTGATCCGGAGCTCGTCGAGCAGCCGCAGCGCCTGGCGGGCGAAGTACCCGATCTCCGGGTCGTTGCGCTTGGCCTCGAGTTCCGCGATGACCACCACGGGGAGCACGACGGAGTGCTCGGCGAAACGGAAGATCGCCTTGGGATCCGAGAGCAGAACCGAGGTGTCCAGCACATACGTGCACTGCGCCTGTTCGGCCTCAGCCGAGGCCGCCCGGTTCGAACCCGCATTGTCAACCTGATTAGCGGTCACAATCACTCCCACCCCGCGCCCCCGGGGGCGCAGATTGTGTCGGCGAGAGGCCACAGGGTTATCGAGCCGTACTTATGTGGCCGTCTCGACCAGGCAGTATGCCTGATGAGGATGACGTTAGTGAGCGCGGCCCGGCAAGGGAAGAGCGACACGCCCATTGAGACCGTACGTTAACCCGCCCGCAGTCAGCAGGTCATCCGTCAGCACGTCAGCGGTCAGTAGGTCACCGCGGTGGCATACGAGGTCAGTGCCCCGCGCAGCATATCTACCGTGTCGACGCTCAGGGCCGCGTGGACGCTGAGCCGCACGGTGCCCTGGCGGGCGGTCGCGGTGACCCCGTGGTTGTGCAGGGCGGCGCTGAGCAGGGTGAACTGGCTCGCGGGCGGTTCCAGCACCACGATCCCCGCACGTTCGCGTTCGTCCCGGGAGGACGCCACGGGCACGGCGAATTCGTCGGCGAGGTCGATGAGTGTGGACACGTTCACGGCGACCGCCGCTTCAATCGAACGGATGCCCACCTCCGCCACCTCTTCGAGGGCGGTCGCGAACCGCGCCTGCGCGATCGGGTCGGGGTTGCTGACCCGGAAGGCGTTCGCGCCGCGGCTCGGGGGCAGGATCTCGTCCCACGGCTCGGCCGTGTCGGTGCCGGCGAAACCGGAGAACACCGGGATCAGCCGTTCGATCGCGCGGTCGCTGAGGGCCAGGAACCCGGTGCCCCAGCCGGCCCTGGCCCATTTCTGTCCGCCCGAGGCGACGACATCCGCGACCTCGTACGGGACATCCGTGATTCCGAACCCCTGAATGGCGTCGACGATGAGCAGGCGGTCGCCGATGACCTGACGGATGCCGTCCAGGTCGACGCGGTACCCGGTGCGGGAGTCGACCAGGCAGACCGCCACCGCGGCGGTGGCCGGGGTGAGTTGTTCCCTGATCTCCCCGGGGGTCACCCGGCCGTGCTCGGTCTCCAGCCAGAGCGGGGTCACCACCCGCAGCGCCTCGGCCGCACGCGCGGCGGCGAAGGGGACCGTGGGGAAATCCCCGGGCGAGAGCAGCACTCCCCCGGTCAGGCCGAACATGGCCTGCATGATCCCGGTGGTGGTGTTGGGCTCGGAGACGACCTGGTCGGCGCGGAAGCCGGTGGCCGCGGCGACCGCGGCACGCAACCGTTCATCCTGGGTCCGGAAGTGGTCCAGGCTGCCGTATCGGGCGCGGGAGAGGACATCCGTCTGGCCGAGCGTCTCGCTCACCACGCCGGCGGACAGCGGCCCCACCCTGGCATAGTCCAGGTACCCGGGCTCCTCGAGGAACCCCGCCGTGAACCGTTCGATGGAGCTCATGGGGTCTCCTACCCGCCGAACCGGCGCTGGCGTTTGGCGAAGTCACGCAGGGCACGCAGGAAGTCGACCTGCCGGAGGTCCGGGCCGAGGGCTTCCACGAAGTAGAACTCGCTGTGGGCGCTCTGCCACAGCATGAAGTCGCTGATCCGCTGCTCGCCCGAGGTGCGGATCACCAGGTCGGGGTCGGGCTGGCCGCCCGTGTAGAGGTGCTGGCCGATCAATTCGGGGGTGAGCGTTTCCGCCAGGTTCTCGAGCGACCCGCCGCTCGCGTGGTGGGCGCCCACAATGCTGCGCATGGCGTCGGTGATTTCGGTGCGCCCGCCGTAGCCGACGGCGAGGTTGATGTGCAGGCCCTTCTTGCGTGCCGTCCGCGCCTCCGCGGCGTCCAGGGCCGCGATCAGCGGTTCCGGCAGGCCGGCCTTGGACCCGACCTGCTGCACCCGCCAGTCCCGGTAGCGGGAGAGCTCCTCCGCGAGCTTGGCGATGATCTTCGTCAGCTCGGTGAGCTCCTCGCTCGGCCGGTTGGTGAGGTTGTCGGAGGACAACAGGTAGAGCGTGACCACGGAGATCCCGAGGTCGTCACACCATTTGAGGAACTCGCGCATCTTGGCGGCGCCGGCCCGGTGCCCGTGGGCGGCGGAATCGAAGCCGAGTTGCTTGGCCCACCGACGGTTGCCGTCGATGATCATGGCCACGTGATCGGGCAGCACCTCCGGGGTCAGTCCGCGTCGGAGTCGGCGCTGGTACACCCCGTAGAGGATGCCGCGCGCTATTGGAATGTCCCGCTTCTGCACACATCGACGCTAGCCCACTCGGGGCCGTTGCGTACCGCTCCGGGCATGAAGCCTGCCGTATTCTTGCCTCATGGCCACACCAGATGACATCCCCAACCTGCCGTTTCTCGAGGATGACACCCCTCAGCCGGTGGACGTCAGACCCACCTGGCGCGGCTGGATCCACGCCGGCACGTTCCCGCTGACGATCGTCGCGGGCATCATCCTGCTGCTGGCCGCCGATGGCGCCGCGGCCCGGTGGAGCTCGCTCGTGTTCGTGCTCAGTTCCATGCTGCTGTTCGGCAATTCGGCGCTGTACCACCGGTTCGACTGGCAGCCCCGCACGAAGGTGATCCTGAAGCGGATCGACCACGCCAACATCTTCCTGCTGATCGCGGGCTCCTACACGCCGATCGCGGTGCTGGCGCTGCCGCCGGAGAAGTCCACGCTGCTGCTGTCGCTGGTCTGGGGCGGGGCGATCCTGGGGATCGCCTTCCGGGTGTTCTGGATCCATGCCCCGCGCTGGCTGTACGTTCCGCTGTATCTAGCGCTCGGCTGGGGCGCGCTGATGTTCATCGTGGACTTCTTCCAGGCCAATGCCGCGATGATGACCCTGATCATGATCGGCGGGCTCTGCTATTCCGTGGGCGCCGTGGTCTACGGACTCAAGAAGCCCAACCCGGTCCCGGGCGTGTTCGGGTTCCACGAGATCTTCCACACCCTGACCGTCGTGGCGTTCCTCTGCCATTGGGTGGCCATCCTGATCATCGCCACCCACCCGCTCTACCCCTGAGGGTGCGGACCTGACCCTGCCGGGCTATCCCTGCGGGCGGCCCTGGTCCGGTGAACCGGCCTCGGCCGCGGCATTGGCGGCCATCTCCGCCGCCAGACGTTCCTGGATCTCGGCCCGGTAGGTGTTGCGACGGATGCGGCGGGCCATGTCGATCGCCAGCAGCACCGTGCCGGCAGCGACCACCGCGATCGCCACGAAGCCGGCCGGCCCCGGCGTCACGGTCGTGGGGTCGAACTCGGGCGGCGGCGTCGCGGCGAGCACGAACGAGACCACGGGGCTCAGGAAAACGGCGCTCATGCGTCTTCCCGCACTCCGGCAAAGAGATCGGATTCAGGTATCACGGTGTCCACTTTCGATTCGACGAGCTGGAAGTCCTCGTACGGCCAGGCCTCTCGGATGAGGTCGTTCGGCCAGAAGAAGAAGCTGCTTTTGGGGGAAACCTGGCTGGCGTGGGCGCGGAGCGCCGCGTCCCGCACCTCCAGGAAGTCGCCGACGTTCACATGGGTCGTCGCCAGTTTCGGGTAGTCCTTCATCCAGTCCCGCGCGGCGCCCAGCGGCTCCAGCACGGGCGAGTCGGGTTCCTTGACGCTCAGTTCGAGGAGCATGGCGTCGATCCGCTCGAGGTTGAAGATGCGGTCGAAATAGAGCTTGTCGACCTGCCAGGGCTCACCGGCGTCCGGGTACCGGGCCGGGTCGGCGGCGGCCCGGTAGGCCTCCATCGACACGTCGTGGCAGCGGATGTGGTCCGGATGCGGGTAGCCGCCGTTCTCGTCGTACGTGATCAGTACCTGCGGCTTGAATTCACGGATCAACCGCACGACCGGTTCGGCCGAGATCTCGACCGGGATCGAGGCGAACGAATTCGTCGGCACCGAGCCGTCGTCGTTCATCCCGGAGTCCTCGTAGCCGAGCCACCGGTGCTGCACGCCGAGTGCCCGCTGGGCCTCCTGCATCTCCAGCCGGCGCAGGCCGGCGAGGTCGCGCTCCGCCATCGGGTGCCCGACGAGGGCTTCGTTCAGGATGCTCCCCCGTTCGCCGCCGGTGCAGCTGAGCACCATCACCTCGGCGCCCCGGCTCCGGTAGTAGGCGTAGGTCGCAGCGCCCTTGCTCGACTCGTCGTCGGGATGGGCGTGCACCGCCAAGAGTCGCAGCGTCATGAAACTCCTCAGAAATGCCAGATAACCTTGGTACTAAGACTAATCGTTGATCCGTGAGTGTGGAGTCTGAGTGGCCGTGAGCAACAACCTCGACACGCGCTACGGGCGCGCCGCGAACCGGGGCATCCGGGACCGCCGTGTGCTGTGGACCGTCGCCGGAACCCTCGCTGTCGTCCTCGTCGCTTGGGTGGTCTGGGTGGGGCTCGGCGCGTCCAAACCCCTGATCGAGACCCGGGACATCGGTCACAGCATCGTCGACGAGAACGGCGTCAGCATCACGTTCGAGGCGTCGATCCCGGTCGGCCGGAGCGCCGCCTGCGCCGTGCAGGCCCTGAACGAGAGCTTCACGGTCGTCGGCTGGAAAGTGATCGACGTACCGGCGAGCACCGTCTATTCCCGGTCGTTCACGACGGATGTCCGCACCACCGAGCAGAGCAACACGGGATTGATTTACCGCTGCTGGCTGACCTAGACTGAGGGTTCGCCCTGACGGTCAACGTCGGGGCGTCCGTCATATAATTGCAGTTTGACCTGCACAGTCTGATCCGCGCGGTTTCATCCGCGTTCATCCGCGCAGACGTATCTGCGAATGGCGGGATCATTGCGCGGGCACCACACGAGCACGAGGAGGGGACCACCATGACTACCGAGACCACTGTCACCTGGCTGACGCAGGAGGCCTACGACCGCCTCGCTGCCGAGCTGGAGACCATGAGCACCGTCGGCCGCGTGGAGATCGCGAAGAAGATCGAATCTGCGCGCGAAGAGGGTGACCTCAAGGAGAATTCCGGCTACCACGCCGCCAAGGACGAGCAGGGCAAAATGGAGGCGCGCATCCGCACGCTGGTCCTGCTACTGCGCAACGCCGAGGTCGGCCACGCCCCCGAGAGCAAGGGCGTCGTCGAACCGGGCACGGTCATCACCGCCACGATCGCCGGCGAGGAGAACCGCTTCCTGATCGGCAGCCGCGAGATCGCCGGGGACAGCGACCTCGACGTCTTCAGCGAGCAGAGCCCGCTCGGCGCGGCGATCCTCGGCCTCAAGGTCGGCGCGAAGACGTCGTACATCACCCCGACCGGCAAGGACATCGCCGTCGAGATCTTCCTCGTGGAGACCTGGACCGGCAACTAGCCGAACCGCTCCCCGCACCCGATGGGCCCCGCCGGCAGGCGGGGCCCATCGCTCGTTAACCGTCCGGCCCCGAACCAATTCGACGGAGATACCGCTGTAAAAAAGCGTTTTCAGCCGGTTTGGGGCCGATCCGGGCAAAATCTCCGTCGAATTGGTTCCACGCCGAGACGGGAGGAGTCGAGACGGGAGGAGTCGAGACGGGAGGAGTCGAGACGGGAGGAGTCGAGGCGGGAGGAGTCGAGGCGGGAGGAGTCGAGACGGGAGGAGTCGAGACGGGAGGAGTCGAGACGGGAGGAGTCGAGACGGTGGGAGTGGCCGGGCGGTCCGGCTAGTCGAACTGGGGGTCGTAGCCGGCCGCGCGCAGCACGTCGACGACGAGCTGCCGGTGGTCCGGTCCCCGGGTCTCCACGCTGACGTCCAGCTCGACTTCGCTGATCTGCAGCCCGACCCCGTGGCGGGTGTGCAGCACCTCGATCACGTTGGCGTGCGCCTCGGCGAGCAGCTCGGAGATGCGGGCCAGCTGCCCCGGCCGGTCCGGCAGCATGATGCGCAGGGTCAGATAGCGCCCGGATGCCGACAGGCCGTGACTGATCACGCGCTGCATCAGCAGCGGGTCGATGTTGCCCCCGCTGAGGATCGCGACCGTGGGGCCCGACGCGGTGACCTTGCCGGCCAGGATGGCCGCGACCGCCACCGCGCCGGCCGGTTCGACCACGAGCTTCGCCCGCTCGAGCAGCACCAGGAGCGCCCGGGCGATGTCGTCCTCGCTGACGGTGACGATCTCGTCCACGGTGTCGCGCACGATCTCGAAATTGAGCAGGCCCGGCTTGGCCACGGCGATGCCGTCGGCGATGGTCGGCGTGATGGTGATCTCCAGGGCCCGGCCGGCCTCGAGGGAGGGCGGGTAGGCCGCCGCGTTCTCGGCCTGCACCCCGATCACCCGGATCCGGCGGCCGTCCCGGAGCGCGCGCTGCTTGAGCGCGCTGGCCACGCCGGAGATGAGACCGCCGCCGCCGATGGGGACGATCACGGTCTCGAGGTCGGGAACCTGATCGAGGATTTCCAGGCCCAGCGTGCCCTGGCCGGTGACGACATCCGGGTGGTCGAACGGCGGGATCAGGATCGCGCCGGTCTCCTCGGCGTAGGTGGCCGCGGCGAGGAGCGGCTCGGCCACCGTGTTGCCGCGCAGGATGACGTGCGCGCCGTAGTCGCGGGTCGCCTGCAGCTTGGGCAGCGCCACGCCCACGGGCATGAAGATGGTGGCCTTGATGCCCAGCTCCCGGGCCGCGAAGGCGACGCCCTGAGCGTGGTTGCCGGCCGACGCCGCCACCACGCCGCGCTGCTTCTCCTCGTCGGTCAGCTTCGAGAGGCGGTTGTAGGCGCCGCGGATCTTGTAGGAGCCGGTGCGCTGCAGGTTCTCGCATTTGAGCAGGACCGGTGCGCCCAGGACCTCGGACAGGTAGCGGGAGGTTTCCATCGGGGTCACGGCGGTGACCCGGGCGACGACGGC
The DNA here is from genome assembly GCF_004403075.1 of Cryobacterium sp. TMT2-10. Lineage (NCBI taxonomy): Bacteria > Bacillati > Actinomycetota > Actinomycetes > Micrococcales > Microbacteriaceae > Cryobacterium > Cryobacterium sp. TMT2-10. The sequence goes on from NZ_SOGW01000080.1 coordinate 38,737, forward strand.
ACGGGCGGACTCGAAGTCGGCCAAGGTCGGTCCGACGAGGGAGGCGTTAGTCATGGGTGGCACTTTTCTCGATGCGGTAGCCGGTTCGGCGGAATCCGGGGCGTTGCGGAACGGTCTGCCAGAGCGGGGAACGGGCGACGGGGACCGTCGTGGGCGGTACGTCCCGCCAGACTCCGCTGTTGATGTAGGTGATCATGACGTTGAGCACGGCCGCGACCGGCACTGCGAAGAGCGCCCCGGCGATGCCGGCGAGCAGTGATCCCGCGGCGACCGCGAGCACGACGCCGAGCGGATGCACCTTGACCGCGGTTCCCATGATTAGCGGCTGCAGGACATGCCCCTCGACCTGCTGCACCAACAGCACCACCCCGAGCATCAGCAGGGCCACCACCCAGCCGTTGAAGATCAGGGCGATGACGACCGCCACGGCTCCGGCGGCGACGGCTCCGATGATGGGGATGAAGGAGCCGAGGAAGACCAGCACGCCGATCGGGATGGCCAGGGGCACGCCGAGCAGCGCCGCCCCGACGCCGATGCCGACCGCGTCGATGGAGGCCACCAGGATCTGCACCTTCGCGAAGTTGCCCAGGGCCGCCCAACCGACCGTTCCCGCGCCGTCCACGGCCGCCCGGGCCCGCTGCGGGAAGATGCGCACGACCCAGGCCCAGATCCCCCTGCCGTCGATCAAGATGAACAGGAGGCTGAACAGGGCCAGCAGCAGCCCGGTCAGGAGATGCCCCAGCGAGGATCCCACGGTCAGGGCCCCGCTCACGAAGACCTGGCTGTCAGCCTGGACGGCCTTCCACACCTGCTGCAGGAACGCGTTCAGCTCGGGTTCGGTCAGCTGCAACGGGGAGGCCAGGAGCACGGCCTTCAGGCTCTGGTAGGAGGCGGCGACCCGGTCGTTCAGGCCGACCGTGCCGACGGCGATCTGGGTCACAGCCAGCGTGATCAGCCCGGCGACGACCGCGAGGGTGCCGAGAAGGGCCGCCGCGACGGCCAGGCCCCTGGGCCACCGATGACGCACCAGGAAGCCGACGAGGGGCACGAGGAGCGCGGATACCAGCACGGCCACGAGCACCGGGATGACGATCAGCCGCAGCTGGATGACGATGAAGATGAACACCGCGATCGCGGCGGTGAGCGCGAGCAGGCGCCACGACCAGGCGGCGGCCAGACGCAGACCGGGCGGAAGGTTCTCGTCGACGCCGTTCGGGACCGTGCCGTTCGGGACCGTGCCGTTGGGGGCCTCGGCGGTCGGGACCTGGGTCCGGATCGAAGCCGGCACCCGGCGGCGTCCCCGCGCACCGAACAACCTGCCACGGGCCGGGTTTGTCTCGGATTCAGTCACGGCATCATTCTAGGCAGTCACACGTGCCGGGTCAGGCATGTTCCGCCGTTTCCGGGCCGGGGTCAGGCCTCCGGCCGCACCGTTTCCACCGACACCGGCACCCCCGTGAACCGCACCCCGATTCGGTCTCCCTTCGACGGATGCAGCCGGGCACCGTGCTGCACGAACACGAGCGTCCCGTCATCCAGCCGCACGGTCGTGCGGCGCAGCGAACCGTGGAAGCTGGTGGACAGCACCTGGCCCCGCGCGTCATCCTCGGTCAGTTCGAGATCGGTCAGTTCAAGGTCCTCGGGGCGCACCGAGACCAGCACGTCGCCGTCGGGGTGCGAGGGATCGACCAGCGGCAGCACCGCGCCCTGCACGCGGGCGAAGCCGTGACGCACCTCCCCGGCGAGCCGGTTGCTCAGCCCCACGAAATCGGCGATGAACGGCGAGGCGGGCCGGGTGTAGAGCTCCTCGGGCGTGCCGACCTGCTCGACCAATCCGTCCCGCATCACGGCCACCCGGTCGGCGACGGCGAGCGCCTCATCCTGGTCGTGGGTGACGAACAGGGTGGTGATTCCCAGTTCGGTCTGGATCCGCCGGATCTCCTCGCGCAGCTGCACGCGCACCTTGGCGTCGAGGGCGGACAGCGGCTCGTCCAGGAGGAGCACGCGCGGCCGGGTGACGAGGGCGCGGGCCAGGGCCACCCGCTGCTGCTGCCCGCCGGACAGCTGGTGGGCGAAGCGGTCGTAGTGGGCGTCCAGGCCCACCAGCGCCAGCGCCTCGGCGGCACGGCTGCGACGTTCCTCGCCCCGGACCTTGCGCATCCGCAGCCCGAACTCGACGTTCTCCCCGGCGCTGAGGTGCGGGAACAGGGAGTACGACTGGAACACCATCCCCATGTCGCGCCGACTCGTCGCCATCCGGGACACGTCGGTGCCGTCGATCAGGATGCTGCCGGCATCCGTGGATTCCAGGCCGGCGAGCACCCGGAGCGCCGTGGTCTTGCCGCTCCCGCTCGGACCGAGCAGGGCCACGAACTCCCCTGCGTGCAGCGTGAGATCGAAACCGGCCAGTGCCCGGTGGCCGGCGAATTCCTTGACGACCCCGGAGAATTCGACGACCGCGCCCGGCCGGGGGCGGCTCTCCGCCTGTGTCCGGGGCCGGGTCTCCGCCTGGATCGTGGGCTGGGTCTGAGGCTGGATCATGGCTGACCTCCGGGGGTTGGTCGACGTGCGGGGCGCGTGCGGACCGCGCCCAGCCGCCCGATGACGAGCAGGAGCACGAAGGCGAACCCGAGTGCGAGCAGGGACAGGATGACGGCCGTGTACGGGTCGGCCTTGCTGACGACCACGAGCGCCGTCTGCAGGGTGATGCGGTTGAGCAGGGACGCGATGGTGAACTCGCCGAGCACCACCGCGATCGCGATGAAGGCCCCGGCCAGGATGCCCCGGCGGAGGTTGGGCACGAGCACACGCAGGAGCACGCTGCCCCACCCGGCGCCCAGGGTGCGGGCCGCCTCGCTCAGTGTGCGCACGTCCACGCCGTCGAGGTTCGACTGGATGGCCCGATAGGCGAACGGGAGCACCGTGATGCCGTAGGCGAAGGCGAGGGTCCAGACGCCGCTGCCGACGATCCCCGCGATCACCGAATACACGGGCGCCAGCCCGACGACGAGCACGATCGCGGGGATGCTGATCGGCAGGATGCAGACGAATTCGATCAGCCGCCGCAACCGTGGGAAGCGGAGGTGCACGAGCAGCAGGGTGGGCACGAGCAGCAGGAGCACGATCAAGACCGTGCCCAGGGCCAGCCCGACCGAGTTGCCCAGGGCGGTCAGCACCGGCCGGTACTGACCGCTGGCTCCGCCGGCGAAGAGTGCGCTCCAGCGGCTGAAGTCGTGTCCCCCGCCGAGGCCTTTGCGCAGCGTGAATTCGACCATCGCCACGATCGGCACGGCGAAGACCAGGCCGATCACGCCCAGGATCGCCGTTCGGACCGGGCGGGACGGGGCGTGCGCCACGGCGGGAGCCGCCGGCCGGCCGCTCGAAAGTTCGGAGCGGTTCATCGCTGCCACCTGGCCGCGCGGGCCTGCAGCGCCGAGTACCCGAACATGACCAGGCCCATGACCACGACCATCCCGAGTGCCAGCGCGCCGGCGAGGTTCTCCCGGCCCAGCAGGGTCTCGCTGGTCAGGGCGGATCGGATCTGCAACGGCACGATCTGCGAACCCTGGCTGGTGAGGGCCGCGGCGGTCGCATAGGACGAGAACGCGTTCGCGAAGAGCAGCAGCAGGCTGCCCAGGAAGGAGGGGGCGAGGATGGGCAGCGCGATGCGCAGCCAGTAGGTGGACCGGCTGCCGCCGAGCGTGGCGTTCGCCTCGGCCCAGGTGGGCTTCAGCGCCTGCAAGGCCGGCATGAAGGTGATGATCATCAACGGCACCTGGAAGTAGATATAGGGCAGCACCAGGCCTGGCATCTCGTAGAGCCAGACCCCGTCCGCGAAGATGTCGACGCCGAAGCTGTCGCGCAGGACCACGGTGACCATGCCCTGGATGCCGATGGTCGCGATGAACGCGAAGGCCAGCATGACGCCGCCGAACTGGGCCAGCACGCCGCTGAGGGAATCCACCACGGCACGCAGGGGGCCGCCGCTGGGGGCGCCCAGCAGCGCGTAGCAGGCCGCGGCGCCGACGGTGGCGCCGATCACCGCCGTCAGAGCGGACAGCCAGAAGGAGTTGAAGAACGCGCCGAGGACGACCGGGTCGCCGAAGGCGGCCACGGTGGCCAGAGTGAACGCGCCGTCCTGGTCGACGAAGCCGGTGCCCACCGCGATGACCGTGGGCACCACCAGGAAGAGCAGCACATACGCCGCGAACGGCAGCAGCCCGAAGGCCGCTGCCGGCGGGCGTCGTCTAGCGGACAGCAGCCGCCCACTTCTCGCCGAGCAGTGCGGCTCCCGTGGCGCTCTGGTCCTCGGTCGGCACGACGGTCTCCGCCGGTGCGGCGGGGAGGGCGTCGAAGAGGGCGGAATCGATGGTGCCGGCCTCGGCCATGGCCTCGGCTCGCACCGGGCGGGCCCCGCCGGCCAGCCAAAGGTTCTGCCCCTCGTCGCTGTAGAGGAACTCCTGCCAGAGCCTGGCGGCTGCCGGGTGCGGGGCATCCTTGCTGACGGCCTGGTTGTAGTACCCGGCGTAGCCGGTGCCGGGGAAGACGACGACCTTCCAGTTGCGCTCCCCCTTCAGCTTGGTGCCGTAACCCACGTTGAGGTAGTCCCAGTCGAGCACCACCGGGGTCTCGCCCGAGGCGATGGTGGCCGGGGTCGGGTCGATCTTGACGAAGTTGCCGGCCGTGTTGAGCTTGGCGAAGAAGTCGACGCCGGGCTGGAAGTCGTCGACCGTGCCGCCGTTCTGCACGGCGGCCATCCCGACGGCGGCGAACGCCGCACCGGCCTGGGTCGGGTCGCCGTTGATAGCGACCTTGCCCTTGTACTGGCTGCCGAGCAGGTCATCCAGCTTCTTCGGTGCCGGGACCACGTCCGGGTCGTAGCCGACGGCCATGTATCCGCCGTAGTCGCCGGTGTAGAGGCCGCTGGCCTCCTTGAGCGCATCCGGGATGTCGGCCCAGGTGGCGACCTGATACGGCGCGAACCGGTCGGTGCTCGACAGGGCGACGGCCAGGCCCAGGTCGAACACGTCGGGGGCGGTGTCCTGGCCCTTGAGGTTGTCGGCCGCCTGGATCTCCTCGGCGCTGGAACCGTCGGGCGAGGCCTCGGTGATGGCGATCCCCGGGTACTTCTTCGCGAACGCGTCGAGCACGGCGCCGTAGTTGGCCCAGTCGCGCGGCAGGGCGATGACGTTCAGGGCGCCCTCGGCCTGGGCTGCGTCCTCCAGCGCGGTCAGGTCGCCGAAAGCGGTGAGGCTGGTGGCGGTGGCGGCGTCGACCGCGCCGGCCGCCGGGGTGCCGCCCGCGGCCGATCCGCTGCACGCCGCCAGGCTGAGGGCGAGTGCGGCCGCGGCCAGGGTGGTGGCCAGGGTTCGGGTGCTGAACAATTTTCCTCCGTCGGACCAGGGCCCGGCCGCTCACGCGTCAGCGCGGGCCGTTCGTAACCGGGTAACTGGTCACCGCGAGACTAGGAGCGGAATTCGACCGGCAGGCGGCACCGACCTGAACGCCGCGTGAATGACGCATGACGGATGCCGGTGGGCGCCCGCGCCGACAGCGCGCCCGGTGCCGCTAGGGTCGGACTGTGCTCCAGACCGTCTCCCCCGCCCTCGCCCGCCGGATCGCGCTCGGCGCGCAGGGTTTCGGCCGGCGCTCGGGCGTGACTCCGGGCATCCGTCAGCTGGACGCCCTCGTGAACCGGCTGGAGCTGCTGCAGATCGACTCGGTGAACGTGTTCGAGCGCAGCCACTACCTGCCGGCGTTCAGCCGTCTCGGCCGCTACGACAAGGCGCAGCTGGACCGGCTCACCTCGGGCCGGGAAGCCCGTTTCACGGAGTACTGGGCGCACGAGGCGTCGTTCCTGCCGCTCGACACCCGGCCGCTGTTCGGCTGGCGGATGCAGCAGTACCGCGACCTGTCCGCACGCAGCCCGGATGCGTGGTCGGCGGGGAACAAGCCCCTGCTGGACTGGCTGCTGGCGGAACTCGCCGAGAAGGGCCCCCTCCCCGCGAGCGCGATCGAGCACGACGCGAACAGGCGCAGCGGCCCGTGGTGGGGCTGGTCGGACGTGAAGACCGGGCTCGAGGTGCTCTTCCGCTGGGGCGATGTGGTCAGCGCCGGGCGTTCACGGTTCGAGCGGGTGTACGGGCTGCCGGAGCAGATCTTCCCGGCCGAGCTGCTCGGCCGAAGGGTCGAACCGGCCGACGCGCACCGGGAGCTGGTGCGCCGGGCGGCGCGCGCCCACGGCATCGGCACGGCGAACGATTTCGCCGACTACTTCCGGTTGAAGAGCGCACCGACGCTGGCCGCCATCCGGGACCTGACGGATGCCGGCGAGCTGCTCCCGGTCGAGGTGCCGGGCTGGGGCCCCGCGGGCTCACCGGGAGCCGCCTGGCTGCACCGGGACGCCCGCCTGCCGCGCAGCGTGGACGCCGACGCGGTGCTCTCGCCCTTCGACCCGGTGGTCTGGAATCGGGGCCGGGCCCAGCGCCTGTTCGGCTTCCACTACCGGATCGAGATCTACACCCCGCAGCCCAAACGGGTCTTCGGCTACTACGTTCTGCCGGTGCTGCTGGGCGACACGATCGTCGGCCGGGTCGACCTCAAGAACGACCGCCAGGCGGGGGTGCTCCGGGTGCAGGCGGCCTGGTCAGAGCCCGGCGCGCCCCGCGACACGGCCGAACGGCTCGCCGGCGTGCTGCGCGAGACCGCCGCCTGGCAGGGACTGGGCGCGATCGACGTCCGGCCGCGCGGCACCCTCGCGGCCGCGCTGGCCGCAGAGCTCTGACAGTTCCCGTTCCGGTCGAGAGTGCCCGGCGGAGCGGGCACTCTCGACCGGAACGGTCACTCTCGGGCGGCGGGAACGGCAGTTAGAACTTGCGGCCCATGGTGTGCAGGCGTTCGATCCGTTCCTCGATCGGCGGATGCGTGCTGAACAGCTTCGCCATCGCGCCCGGCTTCAGCGGGTTGGCGATCCAGAGGTGCGCCATCGACGTGTTCTGCTTGCGCATCGGCCGGGCGTAGGTCTCGAGTTTGGCCAGGGCGCTGGCCAGCGCGTCCGGGTTGCGGGTGGTCAGCGCGCTCGTCGCATCCGCCAGGTATTCGCGCTGACGGGACACGGCCAGCTGCACCATGCTGGCCACCAACGGCGCCACGACCATGGCGACCAGCCCGAACACCATCACGACCGGGTTGCCGTTCTTGTTGTCGCGGCCGAAGAACGCCATCCGCAGGAACATGTCGGAGATGAAACCGACGGCGACGACCAGCCCGAAGACGACCATCGACACCCGGATGTCGTAGTTGCGCACGTGCCCGAGCTCGTGCGCCATGACGCCCTCGAGTTCGGAATCGGTCATGATCTCCAGCAGCCCGGTGGTGGCCGCCACGATCGCGTGTCGGGGGTCGCGGCCGGTCGCGAAGGCGTTCGGGGCCGGGTCGTTGATGACGTAGATCTCGGGCATCGGGGTGCCGGTCGTGATCGACAGGTTCTCGACGATGTTCCACAGCCGCGGATTCTCCGCCTTGCTGTTCAGGCGCACTCCACCGCTCAGGGCAACCGCCTGGCGGCCGGCCATGAAGTACTGCACCAGGGCGTAGCCGGAGGCGATCACGATCGTCATGATCAGGATGCCGTAGCTGCCCGGAGGACTGTAGACATAGTTGGCGAGCCAGCCGAGGCCCGCGATCATCACCAGGAACAGGATGATGATGAAGACCGTGTTGCGCTTATTGCGCGCTATCGCGCTGTACATATCGGCCGGCCGCTAGAACTGCACGCGAGGCGGCTCCGCGATGGCGGCGGAGTCGGACACCTCGAAGAAATCGCGCTGGGTGAAACCGAGATTGCGGGCGATCAGGTTGTTGGGAAAGACCTGGATCTTCGTGTTGAGCTCGCGCACGCCGCCGTTGTAGAAGCGGCGTGACGCCTGGATCTTGTCCTCCGTGTCGACCAGCTCGGCCTGGAGCTGCAGATAGTTCTGGCTGGCCTGCAGCTGCGGGTAGGCCTCGGCGACGGCGAAGATGCTGCGCAGGGCGGATTGCATGTGGTTCTCCGCGGCGGCGGCCTCGGCCGGGCCCTGCGCGCTAAGCGACTCGGCGCGCGCCTTGGTGACGTTCTCGAAGACCGCCTTCTCGTGCGCGGCGTAGCCCTTGACCGTTTCGATCAGGTTGGGGATCAGGTCGGCCCGCCGCTTCATCTGCACCGTGATGTCACTCCACGCCTCGTCGACGCGAACCTTGAGCGTGACGAGGGAATTGTAGGTAGCCCACAGGTAGATCCCGACGATGGCGACGAGTACAACGATGATGAGGACCGGGATGAGCCATTCCATGGCAGCTTCTCCTTGAGACGGGTGAGGCAATTCTGAGCGGGCGATTGAGCTTGTGTTTGAGAGAGGAGACACGGACTGAACAAGCTCGCCTCGGAGGCGTACTCGCAGTTCGTAACCATCATAACCGCGCGTCCTGAGGCTCCCATCCGCTTCCCATCAGACTCCAAGAATCGCCCCGGCGGTTGATCGACATTCCCGCAGCACGGGCGAATAATGCAGGAGTGACCTCCGAAACTTCCGCCGTCGTGGTGCGCGACCTTCGTGCCCGTCGCGGCGCGCATCCGGTTCTGCACGGCCTGAACCTCACGGTGCCCAGCGGGCTGGTCGTCGGCCTGATCGGACCCAGCGGATGCGGCAAGACCACCCTGATGCGGGCGATCGTCGGCGTTCAGATCGTGCGGTCCGGCACCGTGACCGTGCTCGGACGTCCCGCCGGTTCCGCGCCGCTCCGGCGCCGGGTCGGCTACGTCACCCAGGATGCCAGCGTCTACGACGACCTTACGGTGCGCCAGAACCTGCTGTACTTCCGCTCCGTGCTCGGGGTGCCCCTGGGCGACGTCGACCGGGTGATCGACGCCACCGACCTGGCCCCGTATGCGGGCCAGCTGGCCGGGTCCCTCTCCGGCGGCCAGCGCAGCCGGGTCTCCCTGGCCGGTGCGCTGCTCGGCTCGCCCGAGCTCCTGGTGCTCGACGAACCGACGGTCGGCCTGGACCCGGTGCTGCGGGTGGAGCTGTGGAGCCTGTTCCACCGCCTCGCGGCGGCCGGAACGAGCCTGCTCGTCTCCAGCCACGTGATGGACGAGGCCAGCCGCTGCGACCGGCTCCTGCTGATGCGCGGCGGTGAGATCCTCGCCGACGATACACCGGCCGGTCTCCTGGGCACCACCGGCACCCCCGATATCGAGGCGGCGTTCCTCGCGCTGATCGCGTCACATCCGTCGGTCGATGACACGTTCCCCGCCGGCCCGACGGACGCGGGCCATTCGTGAATCCGCGCCGCACCCTCGCGACGGCCGGACGGGTGCTCACCCAGATCCGGCACGACCCGCGCACCGTGGTGCTCCTGCTGGCCGTGCCCAGCCTGCTGATCGGGCTGCTGGCCTGGATCTTCTCCGACACCCGGGTCTTCGACACGGTCGGCCCGGCGATGATCGCCCTGTTCCCGTTCACGATCATGTTCGTCGTCACGAGCATCACGACCCTGCGGGAGCGGCGCACCGGAACCCTCGAGCGGCTGCTCTCTATGCCGCTCGGCAAGGGTGATTTCATCCTCGGCTACACGCTCGCGTTCGGTCTGCTCGCGGTGCTGCAGTCTTCGATCGCGGTCGGTTTCTCGGTCTGGGTCTGCGGGCTGGAGATCCAGGGCTCGATCTGGCTGCTGCTCGCCGTCGCGGTCGCCGACGCGATTCTCGGCACCACCCTCGGCCTATTGGCCAGCGCGTTCGCCCGCACCGAATTCCAGGTGGTGCAGTTCATGCCGCTGCTGGTCTTCCCGCAGATCCTGCTCTGCGGCATTTTCCTCCCCCGCGACCAGTTGCCGGACGCCCTTCAGGCGGTCAGCGACTGGCTGCCGCTCTCGCACGCCGTCGACGCGCTTCGGGCGGTGGCGACCGATTCGCAGGATGCCGCCTACGTCGCCGGCGAGCTGCTGATCATCGGCGCCTGGATCGTCGGCGCCGTCGTGCTCGGCTCGATCACCCTGCGCCGCCGCACCCCGTAGCCGCCTCCTACGCTGCGCCCACCACCCTCCGCGCGCATCCACTGCTCTGCCCTCCCGTGGCCAACTCAGGAGATCCCGCCAGAGTGGCGGCATCCGTCGCACTGGTCCGCGGCTTGCACCCCGCGGTAGCCGCGTTTCTCCTGAGTTAGCCACACACGGGCAGGCGGGATTTGGGTAGCGAGGCAGGCGTGACGGGGAAGGGGGCGGGTCAGCGGGCGGCGAGCACCTTCTGCAGCCAGCGGTAGGAGGACTTGGGCGTGCGGGGACGGGTTCCGTCGAGGAAGTCCACGTGCACGAGCCCGTACCGGCGGGTGTAACCGGCCGTCCACTCGAAGCTGTCCAGCAGGGACCAGATGAAGTAGCCGCGGAGGCTGACCCCGGCCGCGGTGCCGCCCGGGGCGACCGCGGCGAGCGCGGCCGTGAGGTGCTCGGCGAGGTAGTCGATCCGGGCCGGGTCGTGCACGGCTCCCCACTTGTCGGCCACGTCGGGAAAGGCCGCGCCGCCGGCCGTGACGTACACCGGCGGCAGGTCGTCGCTGTAGCGGTCCCGCAGCTCGCCCAGCGCCACGCCGAGGTACTCCGGGGCGATGGCGGCGCCGGACCCGGTCACCGGGAACTCGCGGAACGGGATCACGTGGAAGGGGAACGCGACCACCGTCTCGGCCGGCCCCTCCCGGGGCGGACCCTGCGGGGTCTTCGGCGCGGCCGGGCCGGCCTTGATCCGGGACGGCTGCACGTAGTTGAGGCCGTAGAAGTCCAGCGGCTGCCGGATGGTGCGCAGGTCGTCGGGGTCGGTCTCCAGCAGCAGCCGCAGCGGGACCGCGTACGGTTCGGGCGGTTCCGGGTAGCGGCCGAGCAGGACCGCGTCGGCGAACATCCGATTGTGCAGCACGTCGAACAGCTGCGCCGCCACCTCGTCGGCTTCCCGGCCGCTGGCGGCCTGCACGGGCGAGTGCGCGTTGGCGATGCCGATGCCGCCGCGCACATCGGCGGCGCGGAGCCCCTGCACGGCGAGGCCGTGGGCGAGCAGCTGGTGGTGGGCGGCCGGCAGGGCACCGAAGAGCCGGGCCTCCCCGGGCGCGTCGGTGCCCAGGGCATAGCCGTTCAGGGTCACCGTCGCGGGCTCGTTCAGGGTCACCCAGGAATCGATCCGGTCCCCGAAGGCCTCGCCGACCTGGTGCGCGTAGTCACCAAACCGCATCGCGGTGTCGCGGTTCAGCCAGCCTCCGCGGAGTTTCAGCGGGGTGTCCCAGTGGTACAGCGTCGCCATCGGGCTGATACCCGCCGCGAGCAGGCCGTCGAGCAGGCGGTCGTAGAACGCCAGGCCCGCGCGGCTGAGCGCCCCGCGGCCGTCCGGCTGCACCCGCGACCAGGCCAGCGAGAACCGGTACGCGTCACCGCCCAGTTCGCGGAGGAGGACGACGTCGTCGTCGACCCGGGTGAAGTGGTCGGTCGCCACCGAGGCGTTCGAACCGTCACGGATGCGGCCGGTCGCCGCCGTGAACGGGTCCCAGCTCGATTCCCCGCGTCCGCCCTCGCGAGCCCCGCCCTCGATCTGGAAGGCGGAGGTGGCCGTGCCCACGACGAAACCGTCCGGGAGCCGGTCGCCCAACTCTGCGGCCCGGTGTTCCCAGGCGCGCGCCGCGGGGGTGTTGCTGTTGACTGGCTTGGTGCTCATCGACCCAAAACTCTTTCCAGATAGCTGTTGCTGAAGCGGCGCTCCGGATCAAGCCTGTCACGCACCGAGAGGAAGTCGCCGAAGTGCGGGTAGCTCTGGCGCAGCGAGTCCGCGTCCCGGTCGTGCAGCTTGCCCCAGTGCGGGCGCCCGTCGTGCGCGCGCATGATCGCTTCCACCGCGTCGAAGTACTCGGTCGGGTCCTCCCGGAAGTAGCGGTGCACGGCGATATAGCCGGTGTCCCGCCCGCTGGCGGTGGAGAGCCACAGGGCGTCGGCCGCCGCGGAGCGCACCTCGATCGGGAAGGAGATCCGCCAGCCGCGCTCCTCGATCAGGGCCCGCACCTCGCGCAGCGCCGCCGGCACCTGCTCGCGCGGCAGGGCGTACTCCATCTCCCGGAAGCGCACCGTGCGGCGGGTCACGAACACCCGGTTGGAGACATCCGTGAATTCACGCCGGCCGCTGAGGCGGGTGGCGAGCCGGTTGAACGGGGGCACCGCCGGGGGCACCAGCCGGCCGAGCGCGCAGATGGCGCGGTAGGCCCCGTTCGCGAGCAGTTCGTCGTCGACCCAGCGGGAGACCCGGCCGAGCGGGGACCGGCCCGCGTCCGCCGGGAGTCGGGTGTTGGTCTTGGTCAGCGCGGTGTCCGTGTGCGGGAACCAGTAGAACTCGAAGTGGTCGGGGTTCTCCGACCGATCGAGGTAGGTGTCCAGCACCTCCTCGAGGGGTTCGGCGGCCTCGACGGCGCGCAGCAGGTACGCGGGCACGCACTGCAGGGTCAGGTCCACCAGGATGCCCAGCGCCCCGAGCCCGAGCCGGGCCGCCGGGAGCAGCTCGGCGTTCTCGGTCTCGCTCACGCGCAGCAGGGTGCCGTCGCCGGTGACCAGGGTGAGGGCCGTGATCTGGGTGGCGAGGCCGCCGAAACGGCCGCCGGTGCCGTGCGTGCCGGTGGAGGTGGCGCCGGAGATCGTCTGCCGGTCCACGTCGCCCATGTTCGCCAGGGCCAGGCCGTGGGGTTCGAGCAGCCGCGGCAGCTCGAACAGGCGGGTGCCGGCGGCGAGCGTGACCCGGCCCAGAACCGGGTCGACGCTGATCAGGCCGGCCAGGTCGAGCAGGTCCAGCTGCACGCCGCCGGCCACCGCGATCGCGGAGAAGCTGTGCCCGGACCCCACCGCCTTGATCCGCAGCCCGGCCTTCCCGGCCGACACCACCGCGCGCTGCACGGCGCCGACGCTGCGGGGCCGTTCGACGCGCACCGGCCGCACGCTCTGGTTGCGGGCCCAGTTGGTCCAGACCCCTCCGCTCGCACTCACAGGAAGGCCTTCCCCTCGCCGCGGTAGGTCGGCAGGATGTCGACCACCCGCCCGTTGTCGACCAGGGCGAATTCGTTCACGTGCTCGCTCAGCTCCCCGGATTTGGCGTGCCGCAGCCAGACCCGGTCGCCGACGGAGAGGCCGGCCGCTCCGGGCCCGGTCAGCGGGGTCTGCACCTCGCCGGCCATCTCCCGCGGCATCAGGCGCAGGCCCTCCGGCCAGACCAGGCGCGGCAGGCGGTCGCGGCCGGGCACCCCGGAGGCCACCCAGCCTCCACCGAGCAGCGTACCCGTGGCCGGGCTCGGCTTGCGCACGATCGAGAGGGCGACCGCGGCGGCCGGCGCGGGCCGGAAACTGGCGTAGTGGTCGAACAGGTGCCCGCCGAAGAAGCCGCTGCCGGCGGCGATGTCGGTGACGGATGCGTCGGCGCGGGTGGTCTCCAGCGAACCGGTCCCGCCCCCGTTCACGAACTCGAGCGCGACGATCTCGCGCACCGCGGCGACGGCCGCGCTGCGCCGGTCCGCGATCTCGGCCACGGACCGCCGCCGCACCCAGCGGTTGACCCGCCCCTGCACCGGTTTGCCGGCCGGGCGGTCGCCGATTCCGGCCACCTGCGCCTCGTAGGCCATCAGGCCGACCAGGGAGAAGCCGGGCCGGGCCACGACGGCGGCGGCAAGGCTGCGGGCATCCGCCGGGGTGTGCACGGGCGAGCGCCACACGCCCAGGTGGCCGAGCACCGGGGCGTCCCAGGCGGCATCGAGTTCCAGGCAGACCCGGATCGGGGCCCGGCCGGCCGGCGGGAGCACGGCGTCGATTTCGTCCAGCTGCGCGACCGAGTCGATCATCAGCGTGACCGTCGCGGCCAGGTGTGGCGAGGTGCCCAGCCGCCGGATCGCGGACCGGTCGGCCGTGGGGTAGCCGACGACGACATCCGTCACCGTCTCGGCCAGCCAGAGCGCCTCGGCGAGCGTGTACGCGAGGACCCCCTGGAAACCGGGGAGGGTCAGGAGGGCCTCGATCACGCCGCGCACCCGGATCGACTTCGTCGCCACCCGGATCGGGGTGCCGCCCGCACGACCGAGGAGGGACCGGGTGTTGTGCCGCAGCGCGTCCAGGTGCAGGGCGGCGACGGGGGTCTCCAGCTGCGCCGTGGCGGCGGTCAGTCCGGGCCAGTACTGCCCGGGGGTCAGCCAGGGCTGCGACGCCGGCCGGGAGCCGAGGTCGAGGCCCATCAGCGCACCGCCTTCACCCGGGTGACCGCGAGGGCCCCGCCGAAGGCGCAGAGGCCCGCGAGCACGAACAGGGCCTGGAAGCCGCCGCCCACGGCGACCGTGAACGCCCCCAGCAGCGGCGCGAGCGCCTGCGGCACCGCGGTGGCGATGTTCATGATGCCGAGGTCCTTGCCGCGGGCGGCCGGGTCGGGCAGCACCTGGGTGGCCAGCGCCTGGTCGACGGAGAGGAAGCAGCCGTAGCCGAGACCGAGGATGCCGGCGGCCACCATCGCGACGCCCAGGTCGGGGATGAAGGCGAGCAGCAGCGCCGCGAACCCCTGCAGGCCGGCGGCGACGAAGACGAAGCCCTTGCGGATGCCCAGCGCGTCGCTCCACCGGCCCAGGAAGATCGACGCCAGGATCACGAACACCATGTAGACGAGGGTGAGCAGGATCAGGTCGTCTTCCGCATTCTCGTCGTTCAGCCCGAACATCAGGAAGTAGAGCAGCAGGGTCGTGCCGAACGCGTTGCCGAAGCTGACCAGCACCCGGCTGAGCAGGGTCCAGCCGAAATCGGGGTGCTCCCGCGGGCTGATCCAGAGGCTGGACAGAAGGCCCAGCACGGTCACCGGCGCGCGTTGGTGCGGCTGGAGCACCGCGTCGGGCAGCAGCAGGAACGGAACCGCCAGGACCAGCAGGAGCACCGCTACGACCAAATAGCCGGCGAACTGGCCGGTGAACAGCATCGTCACGAGCAGCAGGCCCACGATGATGCCCACCGCCTGCGGGGCGCTCAGCCAGCCGGACACGTACCCGCGCTGGTCGACCGGGACCTGGTCCGAGATGGTGGCGGTGAGCGCGGCCGTCATCACGCAGAAACCGGTCAGGGCGAGCGCCCAGAAGAACCCGATCCCCAGCATGGTGGTCTGCGCGCCGAGCAGCAGCAGGGCGGCCGCGAAGAGCACCGCCCCGCCGGCGATCCAGGGTCGGCGACGGCCGAACCGGGAGGTCGTGCGGTCGGACAGCGCCCCGGTCAGCGGGTAGGCCACGATCGCGCACAGGCCGGCGATGCCCGAGATCACGCCGAAGGCCACGACGCTGTCCACCCAATTCTCGGGCTGGAGGCGCCGGTCGATCTGGGCCGGCAGGAGGAGCTGCACCGGGGTGAGCTGCGCCATCCAGATGCCGAGCCAGGCCGTCGCAAAGACGGCGATCCAGCGCCCGGGAACGCGCCGGTTCGGTTCGGCGAAGACGGAGCCGGAGCCGGAGCCCGCGAGTAGGTTCGGTGCGCTCATGCGCCGTCCCGTTCTGGTTGGTGGGCGGGACAGATGACCCGATTTTTCAGTATGCACCATGCCCGGAAGATCACGAATGTGTCGCGGTGCAACCGGCACGGCGTGTCCGGCGTTGACTTTGAGGCCCCCACCCCCTGAAATGGTCACGGGGGGAAATCATGGTTGGGACACGCTTCACCGGATCGGGCTCATCGCGGGCCCGTCGGTCCTACCGCGCCGGCCGTCTCCTTGCAGGGGTCCTTCTGCTCGGCTTCCTCGTTCCGGCCCTCCTGGCGGGCGGCTCCGTCGGGTCCGCGGTCGCCGCCACCTCCTCCCCCACGCCGGCCCCCGCGCCGACCCCCGCAGCGACCCCCGCAGCGACACCGGCGCCGACCCGGTCGTCGGCGCCGCCCACCGTCTCACCGACGATCACCGGTCCACGGCCGGGCAGTTTCGTCGGCAGCGGCAGCACCACCGTCTCCGGCACGGGCGAGCCCGGCCAGGAGATCCAGCTCCTGTCGGCGTTCCCGGGCGAGGACCCGTCCTGCATCCTGGTCGTCGACGACTCCTCGGAGTGGAGCTGCACGGGGGTGCGCCTGCCCAGCGGCCCGTCGGTGCGGCTGCGGGTCGTGGTCACCGCCGACCCGGCCTTCGCCGCGGAGCAGACCATCGCCGTGCTGGCCGCACCGGTCGTGACCGGCGGGCCGAGCGGCCAGGCGGCATCGAACGGCGTGGTGCGCGGGACGGCGTACCCGAACGCATCCGTCATCGTCCGCCTGGCCGACGGCAATCGCTGCACGGCGACGGCCGACACCTCCGGCGCCTGGACCTGCGCATTCGGCGGGCGCCTTGCCAGCGGGGCCGCCGAGGTCACGGCAGCCCAGCAGGCCACCTTCAGCCTGCCCTCCTGGTCGAACGAGAGCGCCGCCATCGCCCTCCTGTTCGACGTCGACCGGCCCGCGCCGCCGACCGTGACCGAGCCGGCCGCGGGCGGACGGGTGCCGCTGGACCGGGCCACCTACGCCGGTTCCGGGGAGAACGGTTCGACCGTGACGGTCTTCGCGGGCGCGTACTCGGTCTGCAGCGGCGTCGTCGCCGGCGGCTCCTGGACCTGTTCCGCCGGCGGCGTGGCCGCCGGTTCGTACGCCGTGATCGCGGTGCAGCAGGATGCCGCGGGCAATGTGGGCCAGGGCAGCCCCGCCTTCACCCTCGCCTACGGCCCGGCCGCACCGGCACCGGCCGCCGGCCGGGCGACCCCCTCTCCGCGGGCATCCGCTCCACTCGCCG
>NZ_SOGW01000048.1:0-56832 GCF_004403075.1 Cryobacterium sp. TMT2-10
CCAACTCGGCTTTGGTCTCGGTGAGTTCATCAGGATTCACGCCTGAAAATTAACAGATTCCAGCGACGATTAACAGCCGACACGCCCAACCTAACTAAGAACTACTAGGGGGTGGGGGCGTCCACGGCGCCACCGTACCGGCGGTTTCGGGACGCGTAGAGTTCCACCGCCCGCCACAGGTCGACGCGGCTGAAGTCCGGCCAGAGCGTGTCCAGGAAGACCATCTCCGCGTAGGCGCTCTGCCAGAGCATGAAGTTGCTGGTGCGCTGCTCCCCCGAGCTGCGCACGAACAGGTCGACGTCGGGCAGGTCGGCGGTGTACAGGTGCCTCTGAATGGCCTTCTCGGTGATGCCGGAGGGCTTCAGCCTGCCCGCGGCGACGTCCTCGGCCAGCGCGCGCACAGCATCCGCAATCTCGGTGCGCCCGCCGTAGTTCACGCACATGGTCAGGGTGAGCACGTCGTTGCCGGCGGTGAGACGCTCGGCGTACTGCAGTTCGGTGATGACGGATGCCCAGAGCCGGGGCTTGCGCCCGGCCCACCGCACCCGCACGCCCCACTCATTGAGCTGGTCCCGCCGGCGGTGCAGAACGTCCCGGTTGAACCCCATCAGGAAGCGCACCTCATCGGGTGAACGTTTCCAGTTCTCGGTGGAGAAGGCGTAGACGCTCAGGTGCTTGACCCCGATCTGGATGGCGCCGGCGACGACGTCGAGCAGCGCTCCCTCCCCCGCCTTGTGTCCCTCCACTCGCGGGAGTCCGCGGGCGTTGGCCCACCGGCCGTTGCCGTCCATGACGACGGCCACATGCTCGGGCACGGCCTTCGCGGGCAGCGCCGGCGGATACAGGCCGGTCCAGTCGAGGGGCTTGTAAGCCACCGCGTCCTTGTGGGTGAACGGCTTCTGGCCGAAGGGGTTGGGGATCATCGACTGACGTGCTCCAAGGATCGGAGGCCGCGCCCGAGATGCCACTGCGTATACGCGGCGACGATTCCGGTGGCCTGGGCTCTGGTCTGGTCCGGGGTTGATTGTGCGTGCTCCCAGTCGCCCGTGAGAAGGGAGGCGAGCAGTGCGATCGTGGCCGGGTCGAGCCTCGGCGAGCCGGGGGCGGCGCAGTCGTCGCAGACGATCCCGCCGACCTGCACGACCACGGCAGAGTGGCTGCCCTTGGCGCCGCACCGGGAGCAGTCCTCGAAGCTGGGCGCCCAGCCGGCCATCGACAGGGCGCGCAGCAGGTAGGAGTCGAGGGTGAGGCCGGCCCCGTGCTCCCGGCGGGAGAGGGATCGGAGAGCGCCGACGAGCAGCAGGTACTGCTGCAGGGACCCCTCCGCCTCGGTCAGTTTGTCGGCCGTCTCGACCATGGCGCTGGCGGCGGTGTAGCTCGGGTAGTCGTCGGCGATCAGGGCGCCGTAGGAACCCAGCGATTCGGCCTGGGTGATGATGTCGAGGGTTCGACCCTCGTAAAGCTGCACGTCGGCGACCATGAACGGTTCGAGCCTGGCCCCGAATTTGGAGGCGGTGCGACGCACGCCCTTGGCGACCGCGCGCACCTTGCCGTGCTGCCTCGTGAGCATGGTGACGATCCGGTCGGCTTCACCCAGCTTCTGGGTGCGCAGCACGACGGCTTCATCACGATATACAGGCACCCGTCGATTCTCCCACCTGGAAGCCACGCGCGCGGCCGAGCGGCCGGCCGCCGCGCCGGGCGGGGGCTTTCAGTGGTTTCATTAGGGGTGCCCTCCACGTCTTTCTTCATCCCGCTCTGGCTCGACCTCGCCGCCGTCGCCATCGGCGCCATTCAGGGCGCCATGTTCGCGGGGCGTTTCACGGATCGGCGTTTCGACCTGCTCGGGATCGCCCTGATCGGAGTCACCGTGGGCCTGGGCGGCGGGCTGCTCCGCGACATCCTCCTCGACGGGGTGCCGGCGGCGCTGCAGAGCAACTGGTACCTGCCCGTGGCCGCCGGAGCCGCCCTGCTCGGAATGCTGCTGCAGAGTCTGTTCAACCGCCTCGGCCCGTTCATCATCGCCCTGGACGCCGTCACCATCGGCCTGTTCGGTGCCCTGGGCACCAGCAAGGCGCTCGCCGCCGGCTTGCCGGAGGTGCCCGCCCTGTTCGTGGGGGTCGTCACGGCCGTGGGCGGGTCGGCCCTGCGCGACATGATGCTGAACGTTCCCATCGCAGTCATGCACGTCGGCTCGTTCTACGCGGTGGCCGCCGGGGCGGGCAGCGGACTCCTGGTGGTGCTGTTCCTGTTGCAGGTTCCGATCACCATCGCCGGGATCAGCTGCGTCATCGTGACCACGGTCATCCGGGTACTCGCCGCCCGCTACGGCTGGAGCCTGCCGCAGCAGCGGGCGATCGGCAGTTGGCCCCGGTGGAGACGACGCGAGAACGTGGTCGCCTTCCGCCGGGGCCGCAATCGCGGCATCTGACAATCCCCCCTCACGACGAATTCCGCTCTCGCCTTTCACCCGATCCGGGGTGAGACTAATGAGAAGAACTCACATTGTTTGGAGGATCCTCATGAACAAGTTCAAGGGCAACCCGCCCGAATCGATGCCGGACCTGATGCCGGTGCTGTCCCGAGGCAAACACCGGAACCCGCGCTCGGGCGCCTGTTTCATGGAGTTCGCGTCCTATCTCGCGGGCGAGTCGTGGACGGACCATCCGGCCTGCACCCATCCTCTGCTCGCCTCCCTGGCGAGAATGGTGAACGACTGCACCTCGGACACCACCCGGGCACGCCTGGTTCCCCTGATCCCGTCGGTGATCGGGCTGAACGGCGACAATCCGCAGGTTCGCCTGCTGATCGCCCTCCGCGCTGCCGCCTCCGCCCTGCCGGTCACGAGCGCCGACCACCAGCGCGCGCTGGCGGTGGGGATCCTCAACTGCGAGCGACACCTGACCCACACCGACGGCGAACTCAGCGACGACATCGCCGGCCGGATCCGGACGGCGTTCGACTCCGCACCGGAAACCGAACGCTGGGCGCGGGAGTTCATCTCCTCCATGGGCTCCTGGACGCGAAGCAAGTTCACGGACCGCACCGCGGAGACCATCATCCGGGTCTCGGTGCAGGGCATCGCGGAGGCCTGCACGCCCGATCCGGACGGCCAGCTCTACGCGCTTCTGTCCGGGGCGATCGAGGATTGCACGGCCGTGCTGGCCCCGACCCGGTCGGCGGAGAAGATGCTCCACGGGGAGCCGGTGGCTCAGGCGAACCCGGTGCGCACAGAGCCGGTGCGTACGCACACCGCGCACGTCTAGCAGCCGCCGCACCGCGCAACCGCGGACGAAGAACGCCGTTCCGCCCGAGGGCCGCCGACTGGCGGCGATTCTCGGACGGAACGGCGTTTTCGGTGTGCCCGGGCCTCGGGCCTACCCGGGTGGACGGGGTCGGACCGGGTCGGACTAGACGCTGACCTCGGCCAGGGCGCGGTTGGCGGCTTCGGAGCGGATGCCGCGGTTCACTGCGGACACGACGGACTTGAGCGACGCGGTCGAGATGTCCGCGTCGATGCCGACGCCCCAGAACCGTTTGCCGTTGACGTCCAGTTCGACGTACGCGGCGGCGAGGGCGTCGCCGCCGGCCGACATGGCGTGCTCCACGTAGTCGTAGAGGGTGATCGCGATGCCGCGCTCGGCCATCACGCCGAGGAACGCGGCGATCGGGCCGTTGCCCGAGCCGACGGCGCTGGACACGGTGTCGTCGTCCCGCAGGTCCACCGACAGGTCGACCGTGCCGGAGAGATCGCTCGACGTGCGCGTGGAATGCAGCTCGAAGCGGCCCCATTTGGCGTCGGGGGTGGTGTGGCTGGCCGGCAGGTACTCGTCGTTGAAGATCTCCCAGATCTGTTCGCTGGTGACCTCGCCGCCTTCCTGGTCGGTCTTGGACTGCACGACGCCCGAGAATTCGATCTGCAGCTTGCGTGGCAGGTCGAGGGCGTGGTCGGTCTTCAGCAGGTACGCGACCCCGCCCTTGCCGGACTGGGAGTTGACCCGGATGACGGCCTCGTAGCTGCGGCCGAGGTCCTTCGGGTCGATCGGCAGGTACGGCACGGCCCAGACCAGGTCGTCGACGGAGCGGCCGGTGGCTGCGGCATCCGCGGCCATCGCCTCGAAGCCCTTCTTGATGGCGTCCTGGTGCGACCCGCTGAACGCCGTGAAGACGAGGTCGCCGGCCCAGGGGCTGCGCTCGGGCACCGGCAGCTGGTTGCAGTACTCGGCGGTGCGCTTGACTTCGTCGATGTTGCTGAAGTCGATCTGCGGGTCGATTCCCTGCGTGAACAGGTTCACGCCGAGGGCGACCAGGTCGACGTTGCCGGTGCGCTCCCCGTTGCCGAACAGGCAGCCTTCGATGCGGTCGGCGCCGGCCAGGTAGCCCAGCTCGGCGGCGGCGATCGCGGTGCCGCGGTCGTTGTGCGGGTGCAGGCTGATCAGCACGTTCTCGCGGTGGGCGAGGTGCCGGCCCATCCACTCGATCGAGTCGGCGTAGACGTTGGGCGTGGCCATCTCCACCGTGGCCGGCAGGTTGATGATGACCTTGCGCTCCGGCGTCGGCTCGAGGATTTCGAGTACCTGGTTGCAGACGTCGACGGCGAACTCGAGCTCGGTGCCGGTGTAGCTCTCCGGGGAGTATTCGTAGTAGACGGTGGTGCCCGGGATCGTGGCTTCCATCGCGCGGCAGGTGCGGGCACCGAACAGGGCGATGTCGATGATGCCCTGCTTGTCTTCACGGAACACCACCTCGCGCTGCAGGATGCTGGTGGAGTTGTACAGGTGCACGATGGCCTGCTTCGCGCCCGCGATCGACTCGTAGGTGCGACGGATCAGGTGTTCACGCGCCTGGGTGAGCACTTGGATGGTGACGTCGTCCGGGATGGCGTCCTCGTCGATCAGGCTGCGCACGAAATCGAAGTCGGTCTGGCTCGCCGAGGGGAACCCGACCTCGATTTCCTTGTAGCCCATGCGCACGAGCATGTCGAACATGATGCGCTTGCGCTCGGGGCTCATCGGGTCGATCAGGGCCTGGTTGCCGTCGCGCAGGTCGACGGCGCACCAGCGCGGCGCCTGCTCGATGTGCCTGGACGGCCAGGTGCGGTCGGGCAGGTTGACCCGGAACTGCTCGTGGTACGGGCGGTATTTGTGGATCGGCATCGCCGATGCGGTCTGATTGTTCTTCATGATCCTTCATCTCCTCGCGAATGGTGGTCAGCCAACGACAAACTCCGCGACGAGGGAGGCCTCAGATTAGGACTCGTCGCGGCAGCTAAGGAGGAGCACACCGGCATGCATTCTGTTAATTTAGCACCGATTCCCGGCTCGCGTGATTGCATTCTCGGCAGCGAGGGTTTCAGCCGAGGCTGCGGGCGAAGGCAACGGCCTCCCGCATGGACAGCGACGGCAGGTAGGCGCGGGCGAGAGCCAGCCCGATGGTCGGCAGCGCGACCGGATCCGGGTAGGCCATGAACAGGGGGTGGAACTCGGGCTGGAACTTGCGTTTGAACGCCAGCAGGGACTGGAAGCCGTAGACCGGCTCCAGCGCTCGGCCGAGGAAGTTCACCACCCGTGCCGCCAGGCTGCCGTCCCGCTCGTCGCCCGCTCCTCCCCCGGTGCGGGCCAACGGGGCCGCGGACAGGCTGAGGAACTCGATCTCGGGTCGTTCGCTCATCGTCTGTGCCGTCTGCGCGATCAGGAATTCCATCACCCCGTTCATGCTGTCCGGTCGGCGGCGCATGAAGTCCAGCGTCCAGCCGATGACGACCCCGTCGCGGTAGCTCGGCAGCCAGCTGGTCACGGCGTGCACGTGGTCATCGGCGTCGATCGCCAGCATCAGTCGCACCGCCGGGTCACGGAGCTCATCGAGTCCGCCGAGGGTGAAATCGAGTTCCGGCAGCTCCTTCTCCTGCACCCACTGTTCCGAGATCTCGGAGATCTGCACGGCCTGCAGCAGGGTCAGGCTGCGATAGTCCGTCCATTCCGCCCGCACCCCGGCGCGGTCGGCCCGGTTGATTGACGAGCGGATGTCTTGCCACTTCTTGCCCCTCGTGTCCCAGGTGCGCGGCCGCAGGATGGTCTCCTCCCCGATGCCCATGGACCGCCAGCCCATTCCGGCGAAGGTGGGCTGCCAGTGGTCGTGGAGGCTGTAGAAGACGGGCACCCAGCCGTTGTCGTCGCACATCGTGGCGAAGTCCGCGATCGCCTGGGCGCCGTCTTCGATGGGGCCGACCGGTTCCGTCGTGGTGATCGCAACGCCGTTGAACACCCGGTAGGCGATGGCCGTCGTTCCGGACGGGCTGAACCAGATCGAGTTGCCGTCCCAGGTGGTCATGAAGGCCAGGGACCCGCCTCCGCCGCCGCGGATGAGTAACTTCCGCAGCCTGGCCTGGTCGTTCCCGCCCCCGGACCCGCTGCTGCGGATGCCCTGGATGGCGCCGACGATCACGATGATCCAGAACGCGGGGCCCACCCACTGGTAGAGCGCGGTCGTTACCCAGTCCGTCGGGAGGAAGGAGAGCCGCTCCAGGCGGAGGAAGCCGACCGGAATGAACCGCTCCGGGACATCCGTCACGAGATCCAGCAGGGTCACCGTGGGGCGGAAACGGTCGCGCAACAGCCAGCCGCCGGTGACGTAAAGCGAGGCCAGTGCGAGGAAACCCGCCACGATCGAGAGCGCGAAGCGCCGACGCACGCCCGGACGGCTGCGCACGGGGAATCGCCGGAGGTTCGCGGCGATCAGGATCGCCGTCGCGACCGGCACGAGCACGGAAACCACGAGCACGAGTGCGACTTCCCAGTAGCGCAGGGGGTGCCACCGCCACACGTA
This sequence comes from Cryobacterium sp. TMT2-10, assembly GCF_004403075.1. Taxonomy (NCBI): domain Bacteria; kingdom Bacillati; phylum Actinomycetota; class Actinomycetes; order Micrococcales; family Microbacteriaceae; genus Cryobacterium; species Cryobacterium sp. TMT2-10. Next base: position 6,826 of record NZ_SOGW01000048.1, read on the forward strand.
CGGCTGGCCGGAGATCGGCAGGAGCCCGTAGTACCAGGCGCCGAGCACAGCCATTGCGGCGTTGACGACGATCGCGAGCCAGGCGCCGAAGCGCCGTCCCCTGGCGAGGCCGTAGGCGGCGACGAGCAGGGTGACCAAAGGGAGCAGGCTGACCAGGACGGGCCCGACGCCGCCGACCCGTTCCAGGGTGAGCTCGTGCACGCACTGCCGGGTGATGTCGCCCAGCAGGCACCGGTCGACGACGTCGCCGGCCGCCGGCACGTCCTGAGTGAGCAGGAGGCCGAGCGGCGCCAGCACCCCGAACCGGGCGCCGGAGAAGATGGTGATGAGCGGTCCGACCGCGAGCACTCCCACGACCGCGGCGAGGAGCGTGCGGGTCTCATGGTGTGAGCTGCGCCGCCAGGTGAGGTCGATCGGCCGCGGGCGGAAGGCCGCCCCGAGGCCGAGACCGACGAGGGCAGCGATCAGACGGTAGACATCCGAGGGCTGGCCGGAGTACAGCAGGAGGACCAGCGCGCCCGAGATTGTGAACACGCGGATGCGGCGGCGCCACAGCGGTCCGGCGTAGAAGCTGGCGGCCATGATGGTTCCCACGATCGGAGTGAAGGGGTCGAGCGACCAGAGTTCGCTCACCCGTCGGGACCAGAACTCGCCGCCGGCGACGCCGAGACTCTGCCCGAGGATGCCGAGGCCGGCACCAAGGACGGCCGTGACGACGAACGCGATCGCGGTGCGGACGCCGCCCATCAGCCGTTCGGCCTGGCCGAGCACGACGACCGCGGCGAAGAGCGCCAGGACGACTTCTGCGGCGTTGTCGACGAAGAAGACGGAGGTGAGGGGGCTCCACCAGTGGCCGTTTTCGACCACCGATTCGTACCCGGTGCCGAGGATCCCCCTCAGGGCGGGCGACGGTCCGGTGAGCGGCCCCGTGACGAGGGCCGCCAGCAGCAGCAGCGCGTACCCCATGGCCAGGGGCTGCCCGGCCACCAGGCGCCGCAGGCCTGTCACGGTGAGGCCGGTAATCCGGTGGTTGTCGCGATGACCGGGAGCGCGCGTGTCCAGGCGTAGATGACCGTGTGCCAATCGTGTGCCGTGCCCGGTGACACGATGAGTTCCGTGGTCGCGCCCGCCCGGCGCGCTGCGGTCTCGAGGGTGTGCGCCCAGGCCAGGTAGCGGGCGTCGTCGGCGCCGACGGCGAAGATGATGTGGAGCGCCGCGTAGGGGGCGTGCGCGGCCAGGATGGCGGTCGGCGCCGCGGCGGCGTAGGCCGCCGCGCTGCCGTCGAACCCGATCTGGATGGTGTGGTCCGGGCTGCCGGACTTCGGCGCTATTTCGCCCGATATGTCGAAGATCGTGCCGTACAGCTCCGGGTGCGCGGCTCCGAGCTGGATCGAGCAGGTGCCGCCCTGGGAGAAACCGGCGATGGCCCAGCCGGTCGGCGCGGCCGCCACCGCCAGGTGCGACCGGATCCAGGCCGGCACGTCGACCGTCAAATAGGTGGCGGCGTTGCCGAGCGGGGAGTCGACACACATCGGGTTCCTGTCCGGGGCGCCCAGTTGGTCGGGCACGACGATGATCGGCGTGAGGCCGTGGTGCGCGGCCGCGTAGGCGTCGAGGATTTCGGCGAGCCGGTCGGAGGTGAAAACGTCCGACGGGCTCCCCGGCTGCCCGGAGAGCATCTCCACGACGGGCAGGATCGGCGGCCGGTCGACCAGGGCCGCGGCGGGCAGGTACACGAATGCGGGCCGCGCTGCGAAGCCGGAGGTGGATGCCGGGATGGTGACCTTTCCGATCGCGCCGCCGGTGGACCCGACCGGCGCCCGCTGCATCAGGTCGAGCGAGCCGTAGAGCGGGAGCCCCAGGGCAATCCGGAGGGTGGGGTACTCGCCGAATTCGGCGTTGATTCCCGCGGCCGTGCACAGCAGGATCAGGGGAATGGCGGCGACGGCGACCGTGCGACGCCATCGGGTGCTGCCGATGAGGTTGGTGACGGCGAGCACGAGCGCGGCGAAGAGGGCGGTCACCCACACGCGGGTCGGCAGGGACATGGACACTCCGAAGACATCCCAGACGTCGCTGAGCAGCCAGACCAGCACCCAACCGGACACGGCGGCGGCGGCAACGCCCGCGAGGAAGACGAGCGCACGACGGATGCTCAGGCGGCGCAGTGCCAGCACCACGACGACGACACCGGTCAGCGCGTACAGCCCGAGGAGGAACGGGCCGGCCAGGAGACTGGTGTCGAGCAGATCGGTCATGATGCGAATCCTCCGCCACCCACTCTCACACCGACCACGGCGAAGTGGCACGCGGGAGACCGGTTCTGAAGGACACTTCAGGAACCGCCGCCGTCGTTACAGAGAATTTACGGCTGGCATTCAGACTCGCCAGCCCGGGCGACGCCGAGGACGATGAGGCACTGGGCCGCGATGTAGCTGAGCATGACTAGGAAGCCGCTCTCCCAGATTCCCGCGTCCGGTACGAATTTGTTCAACGCCAGCAGGGAATCGGAGACCAGGACAGGGCGGCACCGACCGCGACCGGGGCGGAGCACGGGGTCACGGTGATCGCCATGGCCGTGGTCATGGAGGCGTAGATGGTGACCGGCACCAGCATCCCGCCGCGGTGCGGGCGCGAGCACGAGCATCAGCCCGCGGCGGACGGGCCGGCTAGAAGCCGAGGCGGCCCAGCTGTTTCGGGTCGCGCTGCCATTCCTTAGCGACCTTGACCCGCAGCGACAGGAAGACCCGTTTGCCGACGAGGGGCTCGATCTGCTTGCGGGCGCGCATGCCGACATCCTTCAACCGGCTGCCCGACTTGCCGATGATGATGCCCTTCTGGCTGTCCCGTTCGACAAACAGGTTCGCGTAGACCTCGACCAGTTCCTGGTCGTCGCGCTCGATGATGTCGTCGATGGTCACGGCGATCGAGTGCGGCAGCTCGTCGGTGACGCCCTCGAGCGCCGCCTCGCGGATGTACTCGGAGATGCGCGACTCGAGGCTCTCGTCGGTGACCGCGTCGGCCGGGTAGAGCGGCGCATCCGAAAGCGGAAGCAGCCGCAGCAGCTCGGCGCTGAGGATGTCGAGCTGGATGCGGCTGGTGGCCGAGATCGGCACGATCGCTTCCCAGTCGCGCAGCTCGGAGACGGCGAGGAGCTGGTTGGCGACACTCGTCTTGGAGGACGTGTCGATCTTGGTCACGATGGCCACCTTGCGGGCCCGGGGGAAGTTGTCGAGCTGCTCGTTGATGAAACGGTCGCCCGGGCCGATCGGCTCGTTCGCCGGGATGCACAGGCCCACCACGTCCACGCCGGCGAGGGTGGACTGCACCAGGCTGTTCAGACGCTCCCCGAGCAGGGTGCGCGGCTTGTGGATGCCGGGGGTGTCGACCAGGATCAGCTGACCGTTCTTCTGGTGCACGATCCCGCGGATTGCTCGCCTGGTGGTCTGCGGCTTCGAGGACGTGATGGCGACCTTCTCCCCCACCAGCGCATTCGTCAGGGTGGACTTTCCCACGTTGGGGCGTCCCACAAACGACACGAAGCCCGCGCGGAATCCATCTTCTTTAGTCATGACCATTCACTCTCTCATCGTCCGACACCCCGAGGAATGCGGTCTGTGCATCAATCAACGCTTGGTCTCGTTCCACCAGCACGGTGCTGATGCGCTTGCGGCGGCCCTCTGTGCGTTCCGCGGTGAGGACCAGCCCGCTGGTGGAGGCGACCGACCCGGCCACCGGCAACCGTCCGAGCGCCTTGGCCAGAAGTCCGCCCACCGAGTCGACCTCGTCGTCGTCGAGCTCCAGGTCGAACAGCTCGCCGAGCTCATCGACCGGCAGCCGGGCGCTCACCCGGAACCGGCCGTGGCCGAGGTCTTCGACCTCGACGACGTCACGGTCGTATTCGTCGGAGATGTCCCCGACGAGTTCCTCGATCAGGTCTTCGAGGGTGACCAGTCCGGCGATCCCACCATACTCGTCGACGACCATCGCGAGGTGGTTCGACTCCAACTGCATCTGCCGCAGCAGGGCGTCGGCCTTTTTCGATTCCGGTACGAACACCGCGGGCCGTTCCAGTTCACGGACGGTCAGGCTCTCCACGTTCGGGGGGCGTTCGTAGACGAGCCGGGCCACATCGCGAAGATAGAGGATGCCCGTGACGTCGTCGACCTCACCGTCGATGACGGGCACGCGCGAGAACCCCTTGCTCAGGAACAGGCCCATGGCCGCGCCGAGCGAGGAATCCGCCTCGATGGTGACCATGTCGGTGCGCGGAATCATCACCTCACGCACCACGGTCTCGTTGAACTCGAAGATTGAGTGGATCAGCTCGCGGTCTTCCTCCTCGAGCACGTCGAGCTCGGTGGCCTCGTCGACCATGCTCAGCAGCTGGTCCTCCGAGGTGAACGTGGCGAGCCGGGTGCGGCCGGGGGTGACCCGGTTGCCGAGCGCCACGAGCGCGTTCGCGATCGGCCCGAGCAGCACGCGGAGGAAGTGCACCAGCGGCGCCGTCGCCCGGAGCAGCCCGGTGGGGTGCGCCCGCCCGACGCTGCGCGGGCTCGCCCCGACCAGCACGAAGGACACCGCGGTCATCAGCAGGGACGAGAGGAGCAGGGCGAGCCACAGCTGCTCGATGGTGGTCGCGAACACGAGGGTCACGAGCACGGCCGCCGTGGTCTCGGCGATGATCCGCACGAAGCTGATCGTGTTCAGGTGCGCCCCGGTGTCGGCGGCGATCGCCGTCAGGGACCTCTTCGCCCGTGATTTCTCGGCCAGCTCGGCGATGTCGGCCCTGGACTGCACCGTGACGGCGGCGTCCACGGCGGCCATCAGGCCGCCGAAGGCGACCAGCACGATGGCTGCCGCGAGAAACCACCCGACGATCATCGGTTGCGGAGGCGTTCCTGCAGGGCGAAGCCGATCAGGATGTCCCGCTGGATGCCGAACATCTCCTTCTCTTCGGCCGGCTCGGCGTGGTCGAACCCGAGGAGGTGCAGGGTGCCGTGGGTGGTCAGCAGGAACAGTTCTTCGAGGGTGCTGTGGCCGGCGGTCTCGGCCTGGGCCTGCGCGACCTGCGGGCAGAGCACGATGTCGCCGAGCAGTCCAGGCGGCGTTTCGGCGTCTTCGGTGCCCGGGCGCAGTTCGTCCATCGGGAAGCTGAGCACGTCGGTCGGCCCCGGCTCGTCCATCCACTGCACGTGCAGCTGTTCCATGGCGCCCTCGTCGACGAGCACGATCGCCAGCTCGGCATCCGGGTGCACGTGCATGGAGTCCAGCGCGTACGCCGCCAGGCGGAGGATGGCGGCCTCATCGACCGGGATGGCCGATTCGTTGTTGATTTCGATGCTCAAGAAGGTCTCCGTTTCGGAAGGCGGTCACGGGGGGTGTTGGGGCGGCCCGGCCCGCGGTTGGCGAATTCGTGCGCCTGCTCGGTCTCGTAGCGCAGGGCCTGCTTCTGGGCGTCGTATTCGGTCCACGCGTCGACGATGCGGCCGACCAGAGAGTGGCGCACCACGTCGTCGCTGGTCAGGCGCACGAAGGCGATCTCGTCGACGCCTTCGAGCACGCGGCTGACGAGCCGGAGCCCGCTCGATCCGGCCGGCAGGTCGATCTGGGTGATGTCGCCGGTGACGACCATCTTGGAACCGAAGCCCAGCCGGGTCAGGAACATCTTCATCTGCTCCGGCGTGGTGTTCTGCGCCTCGTCGAGGACGACGAAGGAGGAGTTGAGCGTGCGCCCGCGCATGTACGCCAGCGGGGCCACCTCGATGGTTCCGGCGGCCAGCAGTTTGGGGACGAGCTCCGGGTCCATCATCTCGTTGAGGGCGTCGTAGAGGGGCCGCAGGTACGGGTCGATCTTCTCGGTCAGGCTGCCGGGCAGGAAGCCGAGGCGTTCCCCGGCCTCGACGGCGGGGCGGGTGAGGATGATCCGGTCGACCTCCTTGCGCTGCAGCGCCTGCACGGCCTTGGCCATCGCGAGGTAGGTCTTGCCGGTCCCGGCCGGCCCGATGCCGAACACGATCGTGTCGGTGTCGATGGCGTCGACGTAGCGTTTCTGCCCGATCGTCTTGGCACGGATGCTGCGGCCCCGGGAGGTCAGGAGTGCCGGGCCGAGGCGCTCGGACGGACTCGTGCTGCTGTCTTCTCCGAGCATCCGTGCCGACGTGCTCACCTCGGACTCGGCCAGGTCCCGGCCCGAGCGGATCATGACCAGGAGTTCCTCGATCAGCAAGCGCGCCGCCTCGACCGGGCCCGCCTCACCGGAGAGGGTGATCTCGTTGCCGCGCACGTGCACGGTGACGCCCGGGTGCTCCTTCTCGATGGTGGCGAGAAGGCGATCCTGCGCACCCAGCAAACGCACCATAGCGATGCCGTCGACCTGGACGCGGACCTCGGCCCGGCCGGGCTCGTGGGAGTCAGCGGAACCCAAGCGATCCCTCCCCGAGTGCTGGATCCCCGGGCTGCTGGGCCAGGAGATGGGCGTGGACGTGGAAGACGGTCTGACCGGCCGCCGCCCCGGTGTTGAAGACGAGACGGAACTGCCCGTCGGCGAGGTCGGCCGCGAGTGCGTCGGCCACGGCCACGAGTTCGGCCAGCAGTCCGGGGTCGCCGGCCGCCAGTTCGACCACGTTGCGGTATTCGCCGGTCTTGGGCGTGATGACGATGTGCACCGGGGCCTGGGGCGCGATGTCGTTGAAGGCGATGATCCGGTCGGTTTCCGCGACGATCGTCGCCGGGATCTCGCGCGCGGCGATGCGGCTGAAAATGGACGGTTCTGCACCGGTGGAAGACATGTCTCTATCTTAAGCTTCCCGGCTACCAGCGGCCGAGCGTCGCGTTCAGGATCGCCAGGGCGGCCGGCCCGGCGGTGGATGTGCGCAGCACGTTGTCGCCGAGTCGCACCCGGGTGGCCCCGGCCTGCTCGAGCAGGGTGAGTTCCGCGGGCGAGATGCCGCCTTCGGGGCCGACCACGAGCAGGATGTCGCGGTCGTCGGTCGGTGCGGCCTGCGAGGTGAGGCGTTCGGTCGCGGTGGGCTCCAGCAGCAGCATGCGGGTGGAGCCGGCCAGGGTCGCCAGCGTCTTCGTGCTCGCCAGGTCACCGACCGCGGGCAGCCAGGCCCGGATCGACTGCTTGGACGCCTCACGCACGATGCTCGACCAGCGGTCCCGGCCCTTGGCGATCTTGGCGCCCTCCCAGCGGGTCACCGAGCGCGAGGCGGCCCACGGGATCACCCCGTCGATGCCGAGTTCCGTGGCCGCTTGCACGGCCAACTCGTCCCGGTCACCCTTGGCGAGAGCCTGGACCAGGCGGATGCGCGGGGTCGGCGGCGCGCTGACGGTCACCGTGTCCACCCGCAGGGTGAGCAGGGACGCCTCAGCGCCGACCACGGTGGCGCCGAGCATCAGCCCCGCGCCGTTTCCGATCTGCAGGTGCTCTCCCGGGCGAACCCGGCTGACGGTGACCGCGTGCCGCGCCTCGGCGCCGCCGATGCCGACGACGCCCCCGACCGTGCAGTCCGAGGCCCGGAGGGCCTCATCGATGAAGAAGTGTGCCATGGACGCCTAGCCGCGGAACCGATCGCGGAGCTTGGCGAACAAGCCCTGCTGGAAGGCGCTGAGCGCCGGCGCGGGGGCCTTGTGCCGGGCCGCGAACGCTTCGATCAGTTCGCGTTCCTTGTGGTCCAGGCGCGTCGGGGTGGTCACGTGCACGCCGATCTTCAGGTCGCCGCGCCCGTTCCCGCGCAGGCGAGTCACCCCGCGCTCCTTGATCGTGATGACCTCCGCGCTCTGCATACCGGGCTTGATCTCGACCTCGATGTCCCCGTCGAGGGCCTTCACCGTGGCGGTGGTGCCCAGGATCGCATCCGTCATCGGCACCTCGAGGGTGGCGAGCAGGTCGTCGCCGTCGCGGCTGAAGACGTCGTGGTGGCGCACCTTCATCTCGAGGTACAGGTCGCCGTTGGGGCCGCCGGCCGGGCCGGCCTCGCCGCTGCCGGGCATCTGCAGGCGCAGCCCGGTGTCGACGCCGGCCGGGATGTCGACGGGCACCGTGCGGCGCGCGCGCACGCGGCCCTGGCCCTGGCAGGTGACGCAGGGGGTCGCGATGATCGTGCCGTAGCCGCGGCAGGAACCGCAGGGGCTGTTGGTCATGACGTTGCCCAGCAGCGACCGGACGGCACGCTGGATGTTGCCGGTGCCGTGGCAGATGTCGCAGGTGACGGGCGACGTGCCCGGCTGGCAGCAGGTGCCGCTGCAGCTGGTGCAGACGATGGCGGTGTCCACCTCGAGCTCACGGTGGGTGCCGAAGATGACCTCGTCGAGGTCGAGTTCGACCCGGACCAGTGCATCCTGGCCGCGCTCCCGGCGGGACCTCGGGCCGCGGGTGCCGCCGCCTCCGCCTCCGCCGAAGAAGGTCTCGAAGATGTCCCCGAAGTTGCCGAAGTTGGCGTCGGCGTACCCGTTGCCGCCGCCGGAGCGGCCGTTCCCGCCGCGGTCGTAGTTGTCGCGCTGCTTCGCGTCGCTCAGCACGTCGTAGGCGTGCGTCACGGATTTGAACCGCTCCGACGCGTCCGCGCCCGGGTTCACGTCGGGGTGCAGCTGCCGGGCGAGCTTGCGGTACGCCTTCTTGATCTCGTCGGTGGTGGCGTCGCGTGCAACGCCGAGTACTTCGTAATGGTCAGCCAAAGCTGGCTCTCCTCGATATGTTCTGATACGTGGTGCTCCCCCGGCTTCTCGGCCCGGGGAACTGGTCAATTCTCGCCGAGTAGGCGTGAAAGGTAGCGGGCGACCGCGCGCACGGCCGCCATGTTGTTGGAGTAGTCCATCCGGGTCGGGCCGAGCACGCCGAGGCGGGCCAGGTTGCCACCCTGCGACGAGTAGCCGCTGGTGAGAACGGATGTCTCGGCCAGCCCGAACGGCGCGTTCTCCCGGCCGATGCTGACGGACACACCGTGCTGGTCGGTGGCCATCTCACCGAACAGGCGCAGCAGCACGACCTGCTCCTCGATGGCCTCGAGCACCGGGTAGATGCTGCCGGTGAAGTCTTCCTCGGTGCGGACGAGGTTGGCCGCCCCGGCCATCACCAGCCGGTCCTGCCGGTTGGCCCCGACCTGGTCGTGCAGGGTTCCGGTGATCAGGTCGACGGCTTCCTGCTGCTCGAACGGTCCGAGCACGCCGGCTCCGGTCAGGGCGGCGGCGGCCTCGCTCATGCTGAGTCCGACCAGGGCGTGGTTCAGGCGGGTGCGGAGTTCGGCCAGAACGGGCTCGTCGAGCTGCCGGGGCAGGTCCACGATGCGTTGCTCGACCCGGCCGGCATCCGTGATCAGCACCGAGAGCAGGCGCGTCTCGGACAGGGGCACCAATTCGACGTGGCGCACCTTCGCGCGGGACAGCGAGGGATACTGCACCAGGGCCACCTGGTGGGTCAGGTGGGAGAGCAGGCGCACGCTTCGCGCCAGAACCTCGTCGAGGTCAGCGGACTGGCCGAGGAAGGTCTCGATCGCCTGGCGCTGCGCCGCGGACAGCGGACGCAGGTCGGCCAGGTGGTCGACGAAGAGGCGGTAGCCCTTGTCGGTCGGGATGCGGCCGGACGAGGTGTGCGGGGCCGCGATCAACTCTTCCTCTTCGAGGAGGGCCATGTCGTTGCGGATCGTGGCCGCCGAAACTCCGAAAGAGTGCCGGTCGACGATCGATTTGGAGCCGACCGGCTCGCGGGAGGCGACGTAGTCTTGAACGATCACGCGCAGAACTTCGAGGCCGCGGTCAGACACCATGTTGTCGCCTCCTCCCGTTCATCCTGAGCGCAGTGCACTGGCACTCTTCGTATGAGACTGCCAATCATACCGCGACCGGCTGTGGTTCCCCATTGCTCCCGCATGATTGACGGCAGTACCTTAGGCATGTAACAAGCGTCCCCCCTGTGCATCGAAAGGCACGATCATGAGCAATTCCACTGAGCCAACACCCGACGATTCGAACTGGGGACAGCGGCCGCCGCAGCCTCCGTACCAGCCCGCTGCTCCGACCGCTGCGGCACCCCTGACGGAGGCGGAAGACCGGCAGTGGGCGTCCCTCGCGCACCTCGGCGGCATCCTGAGCTTTGCGCCGTCACTCATTATCTGGCTGGTCTTCAAGGACCGCGGCCGCTTCACCAACGTCGAGGCGAAGGAAGCGCTCAACTTTCAGATCACGCTCCTGATCGGTTATTTCGCCATCAACTTGGTCGCCAACGTGATCGGCTTCCTCACCTTCGGCCTCGGGGGCGTCATCGGCATCCTCGCCTGGGCGCTCTACATCGTCGGGGTCGTCCTCTCCATCCTCGGATTCCAGAAGGCCAGGGAGGGAACGCACTACCAGTACCCCTACGCCCTTCACTTGATCAAGTAGCCGCTTGATCGGTAACCGCTTGATCGGTAGCCGCTTGATCGGTAGCCGCTTGATCGGTAGCCGCTTGATCGGTAGCCGCTTGATCGGTAGCCGCTTGATCGGTAGCCGCTTGATCCCGTAGCCCGGCACCAGCCAGAACAGTCAGAAGGAGCACGAATGTCCGAGTCCACCCCACCGCAACCGCCCGCCGGCCAGTACCAGGCCGCGAGCCAGATGAACCCCGCCGACGAGAAACTGTGGGCCACCCTGATCCACATCGGCGGGATCCTGTTCAATTTCCTGCCCGCCCTGATCGGCTACATCGTGCTCAAGGATCGCGGCCCGTTCATCCGGGCGCACACGGCCACGGCGCTGAACTTCCAGATCACGTTGTTGATCGCGTACACCGTCGGGGGGCTCCTGACCATCATCCTGGTCGGGTTCCTCATTCTCGCCGCAGCGGGCATCCTGAACATCGTGTTCGGCATCATGGCCGCCCTCGCCGCCAACAAGGGCGAGTACTACACCTACCCGTTGACGATCAAGTTCGTCAACTAGGGCCAGTCACTAGCGGCAGACACTGGTCTCCCCGAGCCAATTCGACGGAGATTTTGATTTAAAAACACGGATGCGGGCTGTTCGGCCCCGATTCCGGCAAAATCTCCGTCGAATTGGTTCCAGGACGGGCTGAGGGCAGTGGGTGCGCCCGTCAGCGCGGCAGTGGGTGCGCCCGTCAGTCGGCGAGGAGGCGGCGCACGACCGCATCCGCCAGCAGGCGTCCCCGCAGGGTCAACTCGACCGTTCCGCCGAGGGCGGCCCGGGCGTCGATCAGTTCGTCGGCGATCAGTCCGGCAACCTCCCGGCGCCCGAGCGGGGTGAGCGTGTCGATCCGGATGCCCTCACGGATGCGGGTGCGCAGCAGCACCCGTTCCACTTCGCGGGTCGCCGCGTCCAGGGTTTCGCGCCCGGCCGCCGGTGAATCCCCGGCCCGGATGCGGTCGGCGTACGCCGACGGATGCTTGACGTTCCACCAGCGCACCCCGCCGATGTGGCTGTGGGCGCCCGGCCCGACGCCCCACCAGTCCTGGCTGCGCCAGTAGGCGAGGTTGTGCCGGGAGCGGTCCGCGTCATCCGTGGCCCAGTTGCTGACCTCGTACCAGCCGTACCCGGCGGCGGCGAGTAGTTCGTCGGCCAGTTCGTAGAACTCGGCCTGCATGTCCTCGTCGACCGGCACCAGCTCGCCGCGTTTGATCTGGCGGGCCAGTTTGGTGCCTTCCTCGACGATCAGGGAGTAGGCGCTGATGTGGGTGGGGGCCAGCGCGATGGCGTGTTCGAGGCTGGTGCGCCAGTCGAGCAGGGTCTCCCCCGGTGTGCCGTAGATCAGGTCCAGGGACACGTCGAGGTCGGCGTCGCGGGCCCACTGCACGACGAGCGGCACCCGCTCGGGATCATGGGTGCGTTCCAGGGTGGCGAGCACGCTCGGCACGGCGGACTGCATGCCGAAGGACACCCGGGTGAAGCCGGCGTCGGCGAGGGTGGCGAGGTAGGCGGCATCAACGGAGTCGGGGTTCGCCTCCGTGGTCACCTCGGCCCCCGGGGCCAGGCCCCAGGTGGAACGCACGGCCTGCAGCATCCGGATCAGGTCGGCGGCCGGGAGCAGGGTCGGGGTGCCTCCGCCGAAGAAGACGGTCGCCGCCGGGCGCGCGGGCACGCCGGATGCCTCGAGGATGCCGCCGGCCGCCTCGACCTCGCTGATCGCCTGGCCGGCGTAGTCATTTTGGGACGCGCCCCTCAGCTCGGTGGCGGTGTAGGTGTTGAAGTCGCAGTAGCCGCAGCGCACCCGGCAGAAGGGCACGTGCAGGTAGACGCCGAAGTCGCGGTCCGCGGCCCGGTGCGCGGCAGTGGCCGGCAGCAGGCCGTCGCGGGGTGCGGGGTCGCCGAGGGGAAGGGCACTGCCCACGGGCCTATGCCCCGCCGATCGGGTGCAGCGCCCGCAGGTAGCGCTTCGTGAACTTCGCCTGCTGCAGCCGCAGCACCGGCGCGCCCAAGCGGTAGAACCAGGTGCTGGGGCGGGAAAAAGCCCGGATGGTGAGCCAGACGGAGTCGTCCTCCCGGTGGTCGACGATGAAGGACTCCTCGCCGCTCTCCGGGTGCCCGGCCATGGTGCCGTAGGCGAAGCCGACCTGGTCGGGCTCGTCGACCACGTAGACCACGCGCACCGGGGCGTCGATGGTGAACGGGCCGACCTTGACCGAGAGGTGCGCGGACATGCCGTTGACGATGTACGGGGTGCCGTCCTCAGCGAACGTGGCCTCGTCGGCGGGCTGCTTCTGGTCGCGGACGGCCTGCCCGTCGGCGCCGAAGACCAACCCGGTGTACTGCTCGCCCGTGCCGCCCTGCAGATCGGTCACGGTCATGCCGCTGCCCCGCTGCAGGCCCCAGGTCATCAGTGACTTCGAGGCCAGCTGGAAGCGGTCCGCGCCGCTGCCGAGACGAACGCTGCGCACGATCGGCCGGTAGCCCTTGGGCGGGTACCGGAGAAGGTCGGGCGCGAGGGTGCCGCCGATGGACGCGTAGGTGACGGCGGTGTCGGTGAAGGTGGCGCGGCGCATCCGTTTACTTCTTCTCTTTCTTGGCGGGCTCGTCGCCGGACAGTGCGGCGATGAAGGCCTCCTGCGGCACCTCGACCCGGCCGACCATCTTCATGCGCTTCTTGCCCTCTTTCTGCTTCTCGAGCAGCTTGCGCTTGCGGGAGATATCGCCGCCGTAGCACTTGGCGAGAACGTCCTTGCGGATGGCGCTGATGGATTCGCGGGCGATGATGCGGGCGCCGATCGCGGCCTGGATGGGCACGTCGAACTGCTGCCTGGGGATGAGCTTCCGGAGGCGTCCGGTCATCAGGACCCCGTAGTCGTAGGCCTTGTCGCGGTGCACGATCGCGCTGAACGCGTCGACCTGTTCGCCCTGCAGCAGGATGTCGACCTTGACCAGGTCGGCCTCCTGCGAGCCGATCGGCTCGTAGTCGAGGGATCCGTAGCCGGCGGTGCGGCTCTTGAGGTTGTCGAAGAAGTCGAACACGATCTCGCCGAGGGGCATCGTGTAACGGATCTCGACCCGGTCCTCACCGAGGTAGTCCATGCCGAGGAGGGTGCCGCGGCGGCTCTGGCAGAGTTCCATGATCACGCCGACGTAGTCCTTGGGGGCGAGGATGGCGGCCTTCACGATCGGTTCCTCGACCTTGGCGATCTTGCCGTTCGGGAACTCGCTCGGATTGGTGACCGTGACGGTCTTCTTGTCGTCGGTGGTGACCTCGTAGATCACGCTGGGCGCGGTGGTGATCAGGTCGAGCCCGAATTCGCGGTCGAGCCGCTCGGTGATGATTTCAAGGTGCAGCAGGCCGAGGAAACCGCAACGAAACCCAAAACCGAGGGCGACGGATGTCTCGGGCTCGTAGACCAGGGACGCGTCGGAAAGCTTGAGCTTGTCGAGGGCCTCCCGCAGGGCCGGGTAGTCGCTGCCGTCGATCGGGTACAGGCCCGAGTACACCATGGGCTTGGGCTCGGTGTAGCCGGGCAGAGCCACCGTGGCGGGCCGGAGGGCCGTGGTGACCGTATCGCCGACCTTCGACTGGCGCACGTCCTTCACGCCGGTGATCAGGTAGCCGACCTCGCCGACGCCGAGTCCCTTGCTGACCGTCGGTTCGGGCGAGGTGACGCCGATCTCGAGGATCTCGTGCGTCGCACGGGTCGACATCATCTGGATCTTCTCGCGCGGATTGAGCTTGCCGTCGATCATGCGCACGTAGGTGACGACGCCGCGGTAGCTGTCGTAGACCGAGTCGAAGATCATCGCGCGGGCCGCGGCGTTGGGGTCGCCGACCGGGGCGGGGATGAGGCTGGTGGCCCGGTCGAGCAGTTCCGCGACGCCCACGCCGGTCTTGCCGGAGACCCGGAGCACGTCGTCGGGGCTGCCGCCGATCAGGCTGGCGAGCTCCTTCGCGTACTTGTCGGGGTCGGCGGCCGGCAGGTCGATCTTGTTCAGCACCGGGATGATCGTGAGGTCGTTCTCCAGCGCCAGGTACAGGTTGGCCAGGGTCTGGGCCTCGATCCCCTGCGCGGCGTCGACGAGGAGGATGGCTCCCTCGCACGCGGCCAGGCTGCGGGACACCTCGTAGGTGAAGTCCACGTGGCCGGGGGTGTCGATCATGTTCAGGGCGTAGGTCTGGCCGTCGAGCTCCCACGGCATGCGCACGGCCTGGCTCTTGATGGTGATGCCGCGCTCGCGCTCGATATCCATCCGGTCCAGGTATTGGGCGCGCATCGACCGGTCGTCGACGACGCCGGTGATCTGCAGCATCCGGTCGGCCAGGGTGGACTTGCCGTGGTCGATGTGGGCAATGATGCAGAAGTTACGGATGAACTCGGGCGGGGTGGCGGCCGGTTCAAGCGCCGTGAGGGGTCTCGGTGACATGGTCTGGCAATTCTCCCATAGCTGGCTGGTTCCCGGTTTCGCCCGGCACCGGCGAACCAATTCGACGGAGATTCTCTTGTCGCAAACCTTTTTCGGTGCGTTCCGAGCGGTTTCGGTCAGAATCTCCGTCGAATTCGTTCAGGAAGGAGCGCCATCCGCCCCGTCAGGCGTGCGCTTTAGTCAGGACTGTCGGTGGCTGCACCTAGCCTGCTGTCATGTCCACTTCGGTCGGCACCACCCAGAAGCAACTCGGTCTCCTCTTCGACGCCGTCGCGGCGGCCGACCGGGTGATCGCCCGGAACCACGCGGTGCGAGCCGCCGCCGTCGATGAGGCCCGCCGGTTCAGCGAAGCCCACGCCGCGGAGATCCCGCTCGGCCCGCACTCCCGCTGGGACCGCGACGAGATCGCCCGCCGCGAGTTCTCCAGCGAGCTCGCCGCGACGCTGCACCTGCCCGAGCCCACCGCGGACAACCTGATCGCCGAGAGCCGCGCCCTGACCGAAAACCTTCCCGGCACCCGGGCGGCGCTGGAGGACGGGCTGATCAGCTACCGGCACGCCCAGACTCTGATCGGGCAGGCCTGCTCGATCCCTCTCCCCGGCCTGCCCGCCTTCGAACAGGCCCTGCTGCCGGCCGCCCAGAACCAGACCGTGGCCAAGCTCAAGCACACGGCCCGGGTGCTGCGGGAACGCCTGCACCCCGAGACCATCACCAGCCGCCGCGCCCGGTCCATCCTGGAACGCACCTCCTGGCTGCAGGCCGAACCCGATGGCATGGCCACCCTTCATCTGAACACCGGGGCCGAGCTCGTGCAGTCGATCTTCACCCGGGCCAACGACATCGCCGTCAGCCTTCTGGGTCCGGGCGAGCAGCGCACCCTCACCCAGGTGCGCACCGATGTACTCAGCGACCTGCTCATCAACGGTGTCACCCCGACCGGGGTCGGCGACGGAGTCCGGGCCACCGTCCATGTCACCGTTTCCGTTTCCGTGATGACGCTCCTCGGACACAGCGAGGAACCCGGTCACCTCGAGGGCTACGGGCCGATCGATCCGGACACGGCCCGGGACCTGGCCTCGCGGGCGCCGAGCTTCACCCGGCTGCTCACCCACCCGGAGACGGGCGTCGTCCTGTCGGTCGGGCGGGACAGATACAAGGTTCCCAAACGGATGCGCCGCTTCCTGCGGCTCCGAGACGAGACCTGCCGCTTCCCCGGCTGCAACAAGTCGGCGCGGCGAGCCGAACTCGACCACACCCACGACTGGCATCTTCTCGGCCAGACCGCGCACGACAACCTCGCCCACCTCTGCAAGGCCAACCACGCCCTGAAATCCGAGACCCGATGGCAGGTGGCCCAGACGCCGGGCGGCATCCTGACCTGGACGTCACCGACGGGCCGGGACTTCGTCACCGCGCCGGCCAGGGTGCTCCCCACCGGGCCACCGGGAACCGCACCGCCGCTACTGCCGGAGGACGCGCCGTTCTGAGCGGACAGGCACCGTTTGTGCATGTGCGGAACGTGGATGTGCGGAAATTCAGCACAATCTGTCGAGATCCCTGCCTAAATGGGGAGATGACCCCAGCCACCCCGGTCCTCTTCGTCCACGGGATCCGCACCTCGGCCACGATGTGGCGGCGCCAGTTGTCCGCCCTGGGCGAGACCGGGCATCCGGCCCTGGCGATCGATCTGCCCGGGCACGGCTCGCGCATCGACGAACCATTCACCGTGGCGGGCGCCCTGACAGCCATCGATCAGGGCGTCGAGGCCCTGGGCGGCCGGGTGTTGCTGGTCGGGCTCTCCCTGGGCGGCTATTACGCCATCGAGTACGCCGCGCGGCACCCGCAGAAGGTGATCGGGTTGGTCGCCGCGGGAAGCTGCGCGATTCCGGCCGGGTGGCCCCTGGACGCCTACCGGAGCCTGGCCCGGCTCGTCCGCCGGCTGCCCGACCACGGATTGTGGCTCCACACCGCACTCGTGCGGGCCCTCCTGCCGCGAGACGGGGCCGCAGACACGCTCGCCGGCGGGGTTCCGCTGAATGTGATGGATGCCGGCCTCGGCGCCACCGGCACGCTCCGCCCGCTCGACAGCCTCTCTCGCTACCCCGGACCGGTGTGGCTGGTCAACGGCTTTTTCGATCAGTTTCGGCTGCACGAACGCCGCTTCCTTGCCGCCTGCCGGGACGGTCGTCTCGTGATCGTTCCCCGGGCCTCGCACCTGGTCAGCCTGGCCCAACCGGAACGGTTCACGGCGGTGCTCGGCGAGATCCTCCGGGAGGTCGCCGCCGGCCGGGCCCGGCCGAGTGTCGGGCCGGGCGAATAACTGGTATCGTTTCCTGTTGGCTTGCGTGTTGGGTCCCACCCCACACGATTATTGCCGTTCGGCGCCCTCTACCGCCAAGCGGCCCATCCGAACAAGAACCTAACGAAAGCGTATAAACGTGGCAAATATCAAGTCGCAGATCAAGCGTATCGGCACCAACAAGAAGGCCCAGGAGCGCAACAAGGCCGTCAAGAGCGAGTTCAAGCGCGCGATCCGCGCGACGCGCCTCGCCGTCACCGCTGGTGACAAGGACAAGGCCGTCGCCGGCCTCGCCCTGGCCTCGAAGAAGCTCGACAAGGCCGTCAGCAAGGGCGTCATCCACAAGAACCAGGCTGCGAACAAGAAGTCCGCCATCGCGAAGTCGGTCGGCGCACTCGTCTAGTCTCCAACTGACCTGGATCCGGGCCGTCTGACGGTCCCGACCTCGTGCTCGAAAAGCCCCCGCCGATTCGGCGGGGGCTTTCGTGTGTCCGGGGCTACCCAGTTGGGCGAGTCAGCGCTCGGCGGCCAGGTCAAGCCCGGTCAGCGGCGGCGCGGTCAGCTCTCGCCCTTGCGAGCGATCACGCCGATCAACCGCTCGAGGGCGAACACCGGGTCGCGCTCGGCGCCCTTGACCGCGGCATCCGTTTCGGCCAGGGCCACGACGCAGCGCGCGAGTCCCTCGTCCGACCAGCCGCGCAGGTCGCGCTGGGCCCGCTCCACCTGCCACGGTGCCAGACCGTACTGGGAGGCCAGCTGGGCCGAGCCGCCTCGCACCCCGCAGAGTTTCGCCATGGTGCGGATCTTCATCGCGAACGCCGCGACCACGGGCACCGGATCCGCGCCGGAGGCCAGCGCGTGCCGCAGGATGACGAGGGCCTCGCCGCGGTGCCCCGCGATCGCGGCGTCGGCCACCTTGAAGGCGTTCGCCTCGACCCGTCCGCCGTAGTACCGGTCAACGGTCGTTTCGGTCACCTCGGCGCCGGTGTCGGCGATCAGCTGCTGGCAGGCGGCGGACAGTTCGGCGAGGTCTCCCGAGAACGCCCCGACGAGGGAGCGGAGCGCGCTGGGCGTGACCCGTTTGCCGGCGGCCTTGAATTCAGAGGATGCGAAGTCGTGCCGGTCGGTGTCCTTTTTCAGCTCGGCGCAGACGACCTCGATGCCGCCGCCGGTTCCGGCCCGGATCAGGTCGAGCAGCTTCTTGCCGCGCACCCCGCCGCCGTGCCGGAGCACCAGGTAGGTGTCTTCCGCCGGGTTCTGCAGGTAGTCGATGGCTTCGGCGAGGAAGGTGTCGCTGCACTTCTCGACCGAGCTCACGCGGATCAGCCGCGGTTCGCCGAACAGGGACGGGCTGGCCACGGTGAGCAGCTCGCCGGGCGAGTAGCTGTCGGCCTGCACATCGCTGATCTCGAGGCTGGGGTCTTCCAGTTTGAGGAAATCCCGCAGCTGGCGGATCGCTCGCTCGGCCAGGAACACCTCGGTTCCGGAGACCAGCACGATCGGCGCCGGACGCACCTGATGCCAGGCCAGCTGCGGGATCGCAGCCGATTTCGGTGCGGCCTTGGGCGCGCTGCGGGGTGCGGTGCGGCCGGCTGAGGCGGTGCGTGCGGCCACTCGGTTCCCTTCGTTGCTGGTTCCACAGCCAACTGGTCGACAGCGTGCTGGTTCACACCCGTGGAGGAGCTCACACCGGTGGCGCGATTCAAGCCTAGTCGGGGCCGCCGACCGGCACGGTCTCCGTCCACACGGTGAGGGCACCGCCGCCGTCCGGGGCGGGCGCGACCACGATCATCCCGCCGAGGTCCGTGCGCAGGGCGAGCGTGCCCGCGGATGCCAGCATGCCGAGGAGGGCGTCGGTCGGGTGCCCGTAGCCGTTATCTCGGCCCACCGAGATGAGCCCGACGGTGGCTCGCAGGTCGGCATAGAGTTGAGGGCTCTGGTCCCTCGACCCGTGGTGGGCCACCTTGACCACGTCCACGGTGGCGAGTGGGGCGACCCGGCGGAGGGCGTCCTGCGGTTCCTGGCCGAGGTCGCCGAGGAAGATCGAACGGATTCCGCGCCCGTCAAACCCGATGGTCACGCTCCCGGCGTTGCCGGTCTGCATCGCCGGGGAACCCCGAACGGGCCAGAAGATCTCCCAGCGCAGTGCGCCGAGCGTTCCGGTGTCGCCGCGCGCGGCCTGACGCACGTCCGCGCCGCCCCGCGCAAGGCGCAGGTGGAGGCGCTCGTCCTCTGCGTTCTCGGGGACGCCGACCAGGGCCGTTCCGACCCGGCCGATCACGGCCTCGACGCCCCCGATGTGGTCGAGGTCGTAGTGGGTGAGCACGAGCAGATCGATCCGGTCGATTCCGAGGGTGTCGAGGCATTCCGTCAGGAGCGCCGGATCAGGCCCCACGTCGACCAGTGCGTAGAGGTCCTGATCCCGCACCACGACCGCGTCACCCTGCCCGATGTCGCAGGCCGCGATCTGCCAGTCCGCCGGGAAGGCCACGGCACGTCCCACGCCCGACCCGATCAGGGTCCCGGTGTAGGCGCCGCCCGCCAGGACGAGCACGGCGACGGCGGTCGGCGGCCACCAGCCCCGGACCGCCCCCGGACGGCGGAGAACGAGCGCCACGAACGCGACGGTCAGGATGCCCGTGGCAGCCACCCCGACGACTCCCCCGAGCCACGGCAGCCGACTCCCCGGCAGGAGCGCGCTCGTGCGCGCAATCGCCGCGATCCAGGCCGCGGGCAGCCAGGCCAGGTACAGGACTCCCCCGGCGATCCCCGGCAACCAGGGCAGGAGCAGGCAGGCCACCAGGCCGACCACGGTCGCGAACGGGGCCGCCGGGCCCGCCAACAGGTTCGCCGGCACCCCGTACAGCGGAAGCGTCGGGGTCAGCAGCACCAGAACGGGCTGGCAGGCCAGCTGCGCGGCGAGCGGGATTGCGATCACCGCTGACAGCGCGGTCGGCATCCAGCGGCTCAGCACCCGGGTCAACGGACCGGCGAGCACCAGGAGCCCGCCCGTGGCCAGCGCCGAGAGCGCGAAGCCGTAACTGCGCGCCAGCCACGGATCTGCCACCAGCAGAACCACGACGACCAGGGCCAGCAGCGGCACACCCCGGCCCGGCCGGCCGGACGCGACGGAGAGCATCAGGATCGTGGCCATCAGCGCCGCGCGAAGCACGCTGGGCTCCGGTGTCACGAGCACCACGAAGCCCAGCAGCGTGGCGAGGGACAACGTGATGCGCATCCCGCGTCCGAGCCGCAGGTACCCGCCGAGCAGCATGATCCCCGCGATCACCACCGCGCAATTCGCGCCGGACACCGCGGTGAGGTGACTGAGCGAACTCGCCTTCATCGATAGGTCCAGATCCGCGCTCACCTGGCTGGTGTCACCGATCGCGAGTCCGGGCAGCAAGTCACCCCCGTCGCCCGGCAATTCCCGGGCCGCCTCGACGAAACGGGTTCTGAGTGCGTTCGCCCAGGCCAACCACCATGGGGGTGCCGCCACGGACTCTGCCCGGCTCCGACCGAAGAACAGCGCCGCAGCGGAATCCCCCGGGTCCGTGGCCCGAAGGGATCCGTCCAAACGCACGACCGAGCCGATCTGCAGGCTCGCGGTTCCCCGGCCGGAGGACTCGGCGAAGACCAGCACGGGCACGGAGACTCGCGACGAGCGCTTGCCCTCGGTCAGCTCGGTGACCGTGCCGCGGAATCTGACCCGGGCTCCCGTTCCCCCGGTGCCGAATCCGCCCGGAGACGCGGTCTCCACCGGCACGGACCACACCGTGATGAGCGCAGAGGCGTTCGCATGACGACTCGCCGCGGCACGCACGTCCGCCGGCAGCCGGGCCGGCCCCGAGACCAATACGACCGAAGCGACCAGGGCGGAGACCGCGAGGCTCACCCCGACGGTGGCCCAGAGTGGACGCCACCGGGCACGTCGGTCGAACACCGCGGCCACGACGAACAGGCCCGCCCCCAACCAGAGCCCAACGGCGGCAGAAGCGGGAACGCCGCCGGGTGCTCCCACGAGGACGCCGGCGGCCAGCCACGCCGTCGCCGCCGGCACGACCAGGCGCAGGTCGATCCCTGTCGTGGACTCCATCTGTGGAGGTTAGGTGCGGCGGCGCCGTCACCCCAGGGCCCACTGCATCTGTGGCCCGTTTACCCAGGTCCACGGCTGTGGAGGTCCGGTGGTTGGCTCACGATCCACCGACTACGCTGGGCCCAGCCGATGAGACTGGGGGGGCTTATGCCAATTCACGATGAGAGTTCGATTGCGGAATCCGCGGAGCAGACGGACGGAAAGAGACTGCGGGGCCCGGGTTTTTGGCTGAGAATCGCCGTTGCGGTCGTGGCCGTCGTGTTGTTGGCGATCCGCGGCATCCGTTCGTACGACAACGGCGGCAGCGGGCCGATCGTCCTGGCCCTGGTCATCGCCGGTGGGATGGTCGGTGCTTTGCTGCTCTACTTCGGTGTCTCGAATGCGCGCCGGATCGATCGAGCACAACGAGCGTTTCCTTCGGCTTGGATCGTCCCGGTCCTCGTGGCACCGCTCCTGGCTCAGGAGCTGTCGGCGCTGACGACCGCCCTGGGGCTCGCACCGTCGCGGGTGAATCCGACCAGATACGCGACCCTTGTCGTCGACGACCAGAGCGTGCAATTCCTGTCGGGCCGTGCCACCGGGAGCCCTGCGGCGGCCTTCCCCTCGAACCTGGTTCGGAGCTTCACTGTCGGATCCGTGCAGATCGGGATGCGCATCATGGCCACCATCGAGGTCGAGGTGGCCTCATCCGAGCGAACCTTGGTGCTGCCGGTCACCCCGATGAGGAGCCGCGGCAACTGGCTGCGCGCGGTGCCGGATGCCGATATCGCGCGGCTGGCCGAAGATCTGCGACGCGCGATCGGTGCCGGGGGGATATAGCCCTGACGGCTCAGCCGCGCACCGACCTGGGCGAACGGTCCAGGTCGGCGGATCGACCGGTCAGGAACGGCATGCAGCACCCCGCGAGCAGGGCGCCGATGCCGCCCCAGACCAGGTCCCCAATGGTATCGACGTAGCCGACGAAGATCTCACTGTCGATGAACGTGTGCCCGAACCACTCGAAGACCTCCCACAGCACTCCGAGCGACAGCCCCAGTGCGGTGGTCATCACGATGGCCGAAATCGTCGGTCGCCGCAGCGTCCCGGTGTCGGCCAGGACTCCCAACCTCACGAACAGGAGGTAGCACAGTGCGGCGCTGAGCCCGTTGGTGACAAGGTGAACCGGGAGGTCCCACCACCGAGTCGAGATGTAGATCTGTAGCACGCTGCTCCACACGGCGATGAGAACCACCGTGCCGAAGGCGATGTCGACGCTCGGCCGGACGCCGATCACCCGGGGAAAGAACATTCCGACGAACACGACCGCGAGGCTCAGCCCCGCGATCGTGCCCCAGCCGAGGGCTGCGATAACGATGCCGATCAGGGCCAGCACCCGCAGCCCGTCGGCGACCGTCTCGGCCGCTCCCGACGGTGTGCGCAGGAGTGAACGGATCATGGCAGCACCTCAAAGGGTTCGGATGTCCCGGCCGAGCGGCCCCCGCACCGCACAACGGCCTGCACGGGTTCATGGTCGGATGCCGCCCGGCCGTCGAACCGGGCCGCGTTGATGCCCACACTGAGCACGTCGACTCCGTGCCCCACCAGGATGAGGTCGATGCGCTTGCCGCCGGGGCGACGGCGTCGGTAGTTCGAAAAGGTCCCCCACTGCGGCGTCAGCCGCTCGACTGCGACCTCCCAGGAGTCCAGGAGCGCCCCGTCGGCTATCAGCCTGCGGTACACGGCCGAGCCCTCGTCGGCGTTGAAGTCGCCGGTCAGCACGATCGCGGCGCCGGGCTCCGCGGCGCGCGCGGACCGCACGAGGTCCAGGATGTACTTCGCCGACTCCAGTCTCGAGCGCCAGGAGAGGAAGTCGAGATGGGTGTTGAAGGCGAGCAACCGTGCTCCGGTCGCCGTATCGGTGAATTCGGCCGACACGACGATGCGCCGCACCAGGTTTCCCCACGACCGGGAGCCCGGCGTCTCCGGAGTCGCGGACAGGGCCTGTTGCCGCCAACCCGTCAGTTCCAGCCGCCGCGAGTCGTAGAACACCGCGCAGTGCTCGTCAGCTCCGGCGGCATTGCGGCCGCGGCCGACCCAGCCGTAGTCCTCTCCGAGGGAATCCGCGACGAATTCGACCTGATCGGCCAGGGCTTCCTGCACGCCGAGGAGCGTGGGCTGCTCGGCGCGCAGGATACGTCGTAGCAGAGGCTTCCGTGTCACCCACCGGTCGGGACTGCCCGGCTGCATCCGGGGCATGCGTCGACGGATGTTGTAAGTCATCACGTGCAGGTCGGGGGCGGTCACCGGACCGATGAGCGAAACATCCGTCATCGGACCCAGAGTACGCTCGCCACGCGCAATCCAGAACCCGGTGCGTGGGCGTCTCGTCTCAGCTGCGAACGTAGGCCGCGAGGTGCTGCCCGGTGAGGGTGGAGCGGGCGCCGACGAGCTCGGCGGGTGTGCCCTCGAAGACGATCCGGCCGCCGTCGTGCCCGGCGCCGGGGCCGAGGTCGATGATCCAGTCGGCGTGCGCCATCACCGCCTGGTGGTGCTCGACGACGATGACCGACTTGCCCGAGTCGACGAGCCGGTCGAGGAGGCGGAGCAGCCGTTCGACGTCAGCGAGGTGCAGCCCGGCGGTCGGCTCGTCGAGCACGTAGACGCCGCCCTTCTCCGCCATGTGGGTGGCGAGCTTGAGCCGCTGCCGTTCACCGCCGGACAGGGTGGGGAGCGGCTGGCCGATGGTCAGATAGCCGAGCCCGACCTCGGCGAGCCGGTTCAGGATGGCGTGCGCGGCCGGTGTGCGGGCCTCGCCGGCGCCGAAGAATTCCTCGGCCTCGGCCACAGACATTGCGAGCACCTCGCTGATGTCGCGGCCGCCGAGGTGGTATTCCAGCACCGAGGCCAGAAACCGCTTCCCCTCACACTCCTCGCAGGTGGTGGCGACGCCGGCCATCACGCCCAGGTCGGTGTAGATCACTCCGGCGCCGTTGCAGGTGGGGCAGGCCCCTTCGGAGTTGGCGCTGAACAGCGCCGCCTTCACGCCGTTGGCTTTCGCGAAGGCCTTGCGGATCGGGTCGAGCAGCCCGGTGTAGGTCGCCGGGTTGCTCCGGCGGGAGCCGCGGATCGCGCCCTGGTCGATGGACACCACTCCTTTGCCGGCGGGGATCGAACCGGCGGGGATCGAACCGTGCACGAGCGAGCTCTTGCCCGATCCGGCGACGCCGGTGACGACGACCAGCACCCCGAGCGGGACGTCGACGTCGACGTCCCGCAGGTTGTGCGCCGTCGCGCCGCGGATCTCCAGCGCGCCGGTGGGCGTGCGCACCGTCTCCTTGAGGGTGGCGCGGTCGTCGAGATGGCGCCCGGTGAGGGTGTCGCTGGCCCGCAGCCCCTCGAGGGTGCCTTCGAAGCAGACGGTACCGCCCGCGGCTCCCGCGCCTGGGCCGAGGTCGACCACGTGGTCAGCGATCGCGATCATCTCCGGCTTGTGCTCCACGACGAGCACGGTGTTGCCCTTGTCACGCAGGCGCCGCAGCAGGTCGTTCATTCGCTGGATGTCATGGGGATGCAAACCGATCGTGGGCTCGTCGAAGACGTAGGTGACATCCGTCAGTGAGGAACCGAGGTGCCGGATCATCTTGACCCGCTGGGACTCGCCGCCGGACAAGGTGCCCGTCGGGCGATCCAACGAAAGGTAGCCCAGACCGATCTCCACGAACGACTCGAGGATGCGCTGCAGTGCTCCGAGCAACGGAGCCACGGACGGCTCGTCGATGCCCCGGACCCAGTCGACGAGGTCGCTGATCTGCATCACGGCGGTGTCGGCGATGTTCAGGCCCTGGATCTTCGAGGATCGAGCGCCCTCGTTGAGCCGGGTGCCGCCGCACTCGGGGCAGGTCGCGAAGGTGACCGCCCGGTCGACGAAGGCGCGAATGTGCGGCTGCAACGCGTCGACGTCCTTGGACAGGAATGACTTCCGCATCTGCGGGATCAGGCCCAGGTAGGTCAGGTTGATCCCGTCGACCTTGATCTTGGTCGACTCCTTATGGAGCAGGTCGTTCAGCTCCTTTTTCGTGTAGTTGCGGATCGGCTTGTCGGGGTCGAACCAGCCGCAGCCGCGGAAAATTCGCCCGTACCAGCCCTCCATCGAGTAGCCGGGGATCGTGAGCGCGCCCTCGTTCAGGGACCTGGCGTCGTCGTAGAGCGCCGTCAGGTCGATGTCGCTCACCTTGCCCATGCCCTCGCAGCGCGGACACATCCCGCCGGTGATGCTGAAGCTGCGCTGTTCCTTGACGGTCTGCCCGCCGCGTTCGATGGAGACGGCACCCGCTCCGCTGATGGAGGCCACATTGAAGGAGAACGCCTGGGGTGAGCCGATGTGGGGTTGCCCGATCCGGCTGAAGGCGATTCGCAGCATCGCGTTGGCGTCGGTGGCGGTGCCGACGGTGGAACGGGGGTTGGCGCCCATCCGCTCCTGGTCGACGATGATCGCCGTGGTCAGCCCGTCGAGCACGTCGACATCGGGCCGCGCCAGGGTCGGCATGAACCCCTGCACGAAGGCGCTGTAGGTCTCGTTGATCAAGCGCTGCGACTCCGCGGCGATCGTGCCGAACACCAGCGAGCTCTTGCCCGAGCCGGAGACGCCGGTGAACACCGTCAGGCGGCGCTTCGGGATCTCGACGCTGACGTCCTTGAGGTTGTTCACGCGTGCGCCCTGCACGCGGATGACATCGTGGCTGTCGGCGGCGCTCATCGGTTCTCCCTGTGTTCTGCCGGAGGGTCACCTGCCGGGCGCTGTGCTACCGGGCGGTTCTGCCGGGCAATCTGGCCGGCTACCAGCGGTTCACCCGATTCTCCCGTATCGGCGCGGGCGCGACAACGGTTGCCGCCCCTGATCCGGTGATCTGGGTATCCGCCGGCTGTCAGTGGTCCTGGATCAATGGTCCTGGATGAGCCCGAGCACGTTGCCGTCGGGGTCGGAGAACGTGGCTACCAGGCGGCCGGCGCCCACGTCGTGCGCGGGTTCTGTGACGGTGGCGCCCGCTTTGGTCACCTCGGCCAGCTTCACCTCGATGTCGGGCACGTGCCAGTAGGCGACGGGTGAGGTCAGGCCCTGCGGTCCCCCGCCCGGGACCAGCCCGATCTGCTGCCCCTCCGCCTCGAACCCGACGTAGTAGGGCCCGTCGGTCTGCGGTTCGACGCCGAGCAGGGCGGCGTACACCGCCTTGGCCCGCGCCAGGTCGGAAACGGGATGCAGCACGGTCTTGATCCCCTGGGTGGAAGAGGTGGTCATGGTGCCTCCTGACGTCGGTGTGGCGCGGTCATCTGGTCGTGGAGATGTCCACGGCGATCACTGTAGCCGCGGCCCGGTGACTCCCGCTAGGCAAATGAGTCCTCGCGGAACGGTCGACGCGGGGCGCGGATCCGCGGTTCCGAGCGGTTGCTCCCGCGGGGTGCCCGAACCAATTCGACGGAGATTTTGCCCGAAAGTGCCCGAAACAGGCCGGATAGACATTTTTAGATGAATATCTCCGTCGAATTGGTTCAACGACGGGGGACGGGGACGCTCGGGACGGGGACGGGGACGGGGGGGAGGGGAGGGGGAGGATCAGACCGTGATCAGGGCGGCCAGGCCCTCGAAGGTCTTGTCGCCGATGCCGGTGACATTGCGCAGGTCGTCGACGCTGGCGAACGGGCCGTTGGCATCCCGGTAGTCGAGGATGCGCTGCGCCATCGCCGGCCCGATCCGGGGCAGGGTGTCGAGTTCGGCCAGGGTCGCCGTGTTCAGGTTGACGGGAACCGTGGCGGCGCCGGTGCCCCCGCCGGCCCCGCCCCCGGCCGCCCCGCCGGCGGGCGACCGCGGCGGCGTCTCGCCGAGTTGGGGCAGGTAGAGCTGTTCGCCGTCGGCAACTCGGCGGGCGAGATTCGCGCCCGCGGGATCGGCAGTCTCGGTGAGGCCGCCGGCGGCGGCCACGGCATCCATCACCCGGGCCCCGACGGACAGCTCGTAGAGGCCGGGACGCTGCACCGCGCCGAGGACGTGCACGAAGAGGACGGCGCCCGCGGTGGTGGCCCCCGCGGTCGAGGGCGTGGCGCCCAACGGCTGGGCGCCCGAGGGAACAGCGCCCGAGGGAACAGTTCCCGGCGCCTGAGTTGCAGACGGCAGTGTGCCCGGAGCCGTGCCGCCGGCGGCGCCGGCCGCGGCCACCACCTGGTGTCCGGACTGCTGGCCCACGGCCGAGACGACCACGGCCGTCGCCAGCGCGGCGATCAACAGCACGACGGCGGCGCCCACCCCGATGCGGAGCCGGGGGGCCGCGCGCGCATGCGCGGCCGGGGCCAGGCGATCGAGCGCGGATACGACCGGATCATGAGCCATCCCGGCAGGCTAGGCCGCCCGGGGGTACTCCCCCGGGCGGCCAGCGCCGAACTGTGCTCCCGCGCCCTGGACGCGGCCCTGTGGAGGCGAGGCTAATTTCTGCGGGTGACGATGCTCACCAGCCGCGGCTCCCGCACGATCACGTGCTGCACCTCCCGGTCGCCGATCCGCCGGATGACCTCGGCGGACGCGCGGGCCAGGCGTTCTAGGTCCTCGCCCGAGATCTTGGGCGACACCTCGATCCGATCGCGAACCTTGCCGTCCACCTGGACGACCGCCGTCACCGATTCCTCGACGAGCAGGGTGGGGTCCGCCTTGCGCCACTGCACCAGGGCGACACAGGGGTCGTAGCCCAGGTGCTGCCACATGTCTTCGGCCGCGTAGGGGGCGAACAGGTTCAACGCCATGGCGGTGACCTCCGCGGCTTCGCGCACCGCGCCATCCGCGGGGCCCGCGCCCGTGTCGATCACCTTGCGGGTGGCGTTGACCAGTTCCATCAGGCGGGCGACGACGACGTTGAACTTGAACGACTCGACCAGGCCGGGCGCGTCGGCCAGGAAACGGTGCGTGACCCGGCGGAGTGCCGCATCACCCGACTTCCACTCGACGTCGGGTGTGCTGGTCACGTCCCGGGCGACGCGCCAGGCGCGGGCCAGGAACTTGGCCGAGCCGACCGGCGAGACATCCGCCCAGTCGATGTCGTCTTCCGGCGGGCCGGCGAAGGCCATGGTGAGGCGCACGGCGTCGACGCCGAACTGGTCGACCTCCTCCGTGAAGTACACCAGGTTGCCCTTGCTCTTGGACATCTTGGCGCCATCGAGGATGACCATCCCCTGGTTCAGGAGAGCGGTGAACGGTTCGGTGAACGTGACGTAGCCGAGGTCGAACAGCACCTTGGTCATGAACCGGGCGTAGAGCAGGTGCAGGATGGCGTGCTCGACGCCGCCGACGTACTGGTCGACCGGAGCCCACTTGTCGGCTTCCTTCGGGTCGAACGCTTTCGTGTCGTCGGTGGGGTTGAGGAAGCGGAGGAAGTACCAGGAGCTGTCCACGAACGTGTCCATGGTGTCCGCGTCGCGGCGGGCCGGCGTGCCGTCGATCGGGTTGGGCACATTCACCCAATCCGTCGCGCCGCCGAGCGGAGAGGTGCCCTTGGGCTTGAGGTCGAGTCCGTCGGTGGGCGGCAGCAGCACGGGCAGCTGGTCCTCCGGAACCGGGATCTCGGTGCCGTCCTCGCCGTGGATGATCGGGATCGGGGTGCCCCAGTAGCGCTGACGGGAGATGAGCCAGTCCCGCAGGCGGTAGTTCTTGGCCGCGCGGCCGGTCCCGTCGGCGGTCAGCTGCTCGATCATGCGCTTGATCGCGTTGTTCTTGCTGAGACCGTTCAGGGACCCGGAATTGATCAGGCGGCCCTCACCGGCCAGGGCGACGCCCGTGGCGGCCGGGTCGAGGGCGGGGAGCTCTTCGGTGCCGTCGAGCATCCCCTGCGTGATCACGGGGATCATGCCGGTGGCGGGGGCGCTGGTGTCGACCACGACGATCACGGGCAGGTCGAATTTGCGGGCGAAGTCGAGGTCGCGCTGGTCGTGGGCCGGCACCGCCATCACGGCGCCATGGCCGTAGTCGGCGAGCACGTAGTCGGCGGCCCAGATCGGCAGGCGTTCGCCGTTGGCGGGGTTGATCGCGTACCGCTCGAGGAAGACTCCGGTCTTCTCCCGGTCGGTGGCCTGGCGTTCGATCTCGGTGCTGTTCTGGACCTGCACCAGGTATTCCTGGAACCGTTCCCGGACGGCCGGCGAGGCATCCGCGACCAGCTCGGCGGCGAGGTCGGCGTCGGGGGCGACCACCATGAAGGTCGCCCCGAAGAGGGTGTCCGGGCGGGTCGTGAACACGCTGACGCGCTCCTCACGGCCCTCGATCACGAAGTCGACGTCGGCGCCGATGGAGCGGCCGATCCAGTTGCGCTGCATGTTCAGGACCTTGGCCGGCCAGGTGCCCTCGAGCTGGTTCAGGTCGTCGAGCAGCCGGTCGGCGTAGTCGGTGATCTTGAAGTACCACTGGGTGAGCTTCTTCTTCACCACCACGGCGCCGCTGCGTTCGGAGGTGCCGTCGGCCAGGACCTGCTCGTTGGCGAGGACGGTCTGGTCTACCGGGTCCCAGTTGACCCAGCTGTCCTTGCGGTAGGCGAGGCCCTTCTTGTACAGCTGCAGGAACAGCCACTGGTTCCATTTGTAGTACTCGGGGTCGCTGGTGTGCAGTTCACGGGACCAGTCGAAGGATGCCGCGTAGAGCTTCATGCTCTTCTTCTGCTGCGCGATGTTGTCGTAGGTCCAGCCGCGCGGGTCGATGCCGCGCTTGATCGCCGCGTTCTCGGCGGGCAGGCCGAACGAGTCCCAGCCGATGGGGTGCAGCACGTTGAAGCCCTGCTGGCGCCAGTAGCGAGCGACGATGTCGCCGAGCGCGTAGACCTCGGCGTGCCCCATGTGCAGGTCGCCGGACGGGTACGGGAACATGTCGAGAACGTACTTGCGCGGGCGGGTGTCGCCCGGGTCGTTGGTGCGGAAGGGCTCGAGTTCCTCCCAGATCGGCTGCCACTTCGCCTGGATGGCGGCGAAATCGTAGACTTCTTCGTCGCTTCCCTGGCCGGTGCGGGTGTGGTCGTACTCGTGTGCCACGTGACTCTCTTCGTTGCAGTGGGGATTGCGCCAGCAGGCACAGGGCCGCCCGGAGGCGTCGTCCAACGTCTAGGTTACTAAACCTGGCCCTGGCCCGTTGCTGGCCCGGACGGGCGGGTGCCGAGGACGGCCAGGAGCGCCGCCGCCTTGATCCGGGTTTCCTCGATCTCCTCGCCGGCGTCGGACAGGGCCGTGATGCCGCCGCCGGTGCCGATGGACGCCCCGGTGGGGCCGAGCACGATGCTGCGGATGACCATGGCCAGGTCCACGGATCCGTCCCGCCCGAGGTAGCCGAAGGCGCCGGCATAGATGCCGCGCGGGCCGTCCTCGAGGGCGTCGAGGAGGGTCATCGCGCTGATCTTGGGTGCGCCCGTCATGGATCCGGCGGGGAAGCAGGAGGCCACGGCGTCCACGACGCTGACCCCGGGCGCGAGGCGCGCCTCGACGGTGCTGACCAGCTGGTGCACATGGGCGTAGCTCTCCACCGCCAGCAGGCTCGGCACGCTGACCGACCCGACCTCGGCGATCCGGCCGAGATCGTTGCGCATCAGGTCGACGATCATCAGGTTCTCGGCGCGTTCCTTGACGCTGGCCTCGAGCTCCGCCCGGAGCGCCCGGTCCTCCGCGGGCCGACTGGAGCGGGGCCGGGTGCCCTTGATCGGTTTGGTCGTGACCCGCCCGCCGGGGGTCACGGCGAGGAACTGTTCCGGCGAGGCGCTGAGCAGGGCGGTGTCGCCGAAGCGCAGGAGCCCGCCGTGGTGGCTGGGGCTGCCGGCGCGGAGCAGCAGGTAGGCCCGCACCGGGTCGGGGCGGACGTCGACCAGGATCTCATTGGTGAGGCAGAGCTGATAGGCGTCCCCCGCCCGGATCGAGGTCTGGCACCGGTGCACGAGTTCCGCGTAGCGGTCGTCGTCGTGCCGCCAGCGGGCCACCGCCCCGCCCGGGAGCGGTTCAGGGGCCACGGATGCCCCGGCAGGCAGGTCGGCGAGGGTGCGTGGCATCCGTTCCGCCCATGCCCGGGCGGCGCCGACTGGTTCGCCGGGGCACTGGCGGGCCACCGCCGTGACGGTGCCCGCAGCGTGATCGAACACGAGCATGCGGTGCACCTCGAGCAGGGCGGCGTCCGGATAGCGCGAATCGTGCGCCGGCGTGCCGACGGTCTGGGCACCGAGTTCGTAGCCGAGCCAGCCCACCCAGCCGAGCCGGAAGCCTGCGTCGTCGTCCTCGCCGGCACCGTCGTCGGCGCCATCGTCCTGCGCCGGGGCGAGGTCCTCCTGGAGGAACTCGAACACGGTGCTCGGCCGGATCTCCGCGGGCGTCGCCGTGCACCCGGCGGTGGCCACCGTCACGGTGGCATTCGGCACCGAGGCCGTCACGAAGCGGGATGCGGGCGAGGCGGCACCGAGATAGCTGTGTCCGGTGCGGGAGCTCTCCCCGCCATCCAGCCAGAATGCGTAGGGACTGTCGCGGTACAGGGCATGGAAAACGCTCGCCGGATCCCGCCACTCGGGCAGGGGAACGCGAAGAATCGACCCGGTCACGGTCTCAGCCTAGGTGCCCGGTTCCCGGCCGTCGTGCCAGGCCGGTCCGGGCCGGGTTCCGGGATCCGGCATCCGGCATCCGGCCTAGGCTGGGCCGGGTGAACGACATCCTCAGCTCGATCCTCGACACCGTCGCCAGTGTCGACCCGGTCGTGCGCACCCTGCTGGCCGGTCTCGGCATGGTGCTGGAGACATCCGTGCTGGTCGGACTCGTGGTTCCGGGCGATTCCATCGTGATCGTCGCGAGCACGGCGGTGGGGAACACGGTCGAGTTCGTGGGACTGGTCGTCACCGTGATCGTCGGCGCCCTGGTCGGCGAGAGCATCGGGTTCGCGCTGGGGCGGCACTTCGGCCCGTGGATCCGGTTGAGCCGGCTCGGACGCCGTCTGGGCGAGCGCAACTGGGCCCGGGCGGAGATCTACCTGGCCCGTCGCGGCGGGATCGCCGTGTTCCTGTCCCGGTTCCTGCCGGTGCTGCACTCCCTGATCCCGCTGACCGTGGGGATGAGCCCGATGCGCTACCGCACGTTCATGGCGTGGACCGTGCCGGCCTGTGTGCTGTGGTCGCTGGCCTACGTCTCGGTCGGGTGGGCCGCCGCCGACGGTTACCGGGAGCTCGCCGACCGGCTCCACTTCGCCGGATACCTCTTCGTGGCCGCGATCGCGGCCTTCGTGCTGCTCGTGCTCCTGATCAAGAAGTGGTTGAACCGTCGGGAGGCCCGGCACATGGAGCAGCCGGACGGGCCGGCGACCCTGCACGAGGAGTAACGGGACCGGTTCCGGGTGCCTGCTGTCGCGAGCGTCGCGTCTATCGCCGCGGGCGTGCCGGGCCGGGCACGGTGACGCGCGCGGTGATCAGCTCGTCGGGCACCGGGGTGTGCGAGATCAGCAGCACGGCGCGTCCGTCTTCGGCGGCCGTCTCCAGGATGTCGCGGACCAGCTGCTCGCCCTGGGCTTCGTCGACGTTCGCGGTCGGTTCGTCGACGATGAGCACCGGGAAATCCGCGAGCAGTGCGCGGGCCAGCGCGATCCGCTGGGCCTGGCCGCCCGAGACCAGGGCGCCCTGCTCCCCCACCCGAGCGTCGAGGCCGCCGCGCTGACGGGTCCAGGCGCCCAGGCCCACCCGGCCGAGAACGGCCAGAAGGTCGTCGTCGGTGGCGGTGTCGCGGGCGAAGAGCAGGTTCTGACGGATGCTGTCGTCGAAGAGCCAGGGGCGCTGCTCGCACAGTCCGACGCGCGCCCGCACCGCGTCCTGGGGCAGCGTGCGCGCCTCGACGCCGTCGAGCCGGTAGGAGCCCGTGTAGTCGAGGAAGCGCACCAGGACCAGGGTGAGGGTGCTCTTTCCGGCGCCGCTCGGGCCGAAGAGGTGCACCCGGTCGCCGGGCGCCAGGCGCAGGGTGACGTCGGTG
Source organism: Cryobacterium sp. TMT2-10 (assembly GCF_004403075.1). NCBI lineage: Bacteria > Bacillati > Actinomycetota > Actinomycetes > Micrococcales > Microbacteriaceae > Cryobacterium > Cryobacterium sp. TMT2-10. The sequence continues at coordinate 40,038 of NZ_SOGW01000048.1, forward strand.
AGCGCCGGGGCATCCGTGCCGGGCCAGCTCGCGCCCAGGCCGGCCAGTTCGAGGACCGGCCGCGCGCCCACGGTGACGCCGACGCCGGGTGGGGTGTCGAGCGGGGTGTCCAGCAGCGCATCGAGCGAGGCATCGAGCGGGATCTCCGGCGGGACCTCCGCCGGGACGGCCGAGGTCACCCGGCGGGCGCTGGAGCGCACCTGCCGCCACACGCCGAGCGCCAGGGGGATCAGGCCGAACACCTCGAAGACCGCCATCGGCACGAGGACGACGACGGCGAAGCCCGGCCCGGTCAGTGCGCCGGCCCCGGTGACCAGGCCCGCACCGTCGGGCCCGGAGTTGAGGAGCTCCGGGATGCCGACCCACAGGGCCCCGACGGTCGCGGCGCCCGCGAACAGGGACAGCACGGCGCCCTGCACGCCCACGCCCAGTGAGCGACGCAGGGAGGCCCGGCGCAACCGGTCGTCGGCCGCCGCCAGGGTGTCCAGCCGCCCGGGGAGGGCGCCGAAGGCGGTGAGCACGTCGAGGTTCTCGACGACCTCGAGCACCTCGCCCGCGAGGGCTCCACGCAGGGGGGCGAGTTCCCGCTCCGACCGGGCGGACAGGGCGCTGGAGGCAAGCGTCGCGACGACGCCGGCGAGGAGGAGGGCCAGGGCCAGCGTCAGGGCGGCCGCCGGGAGCACCAGCCAGACCCCGAACACGCTCAGGGCCGCGAGGATGCCGGCGGTCGCGAGCGGCTGCACGACCCGCAACGGCAGGTCCTGCAGGTCGTCGACGTCGCGGACGAGGCGGGTGAGCAGGTCCCCGCGGCCGGTGTTCGAGAGCCCGGCCGGGGCGAGGGGCACGAGCCGGGCGAACACGCCCAGGCGCAGGTCGGCGAGCTGGCGGAAGGCGGCGTCGTGGCTGGCCAGCCGTTGCAGGTACCGGAAGGCGGACCGGCCCAGGGCGAAGGCCCGCACGCCGACGACGGCCATCGAGAGGAACATGATCGGCGGCTGTTCGGCGGCGCGGGTGATCAGCCAGGCTGAGGAGGCCAGCAGGGCCACCGCGAAGATCGCGCTCGCCACGCCGGCGGCCAGGCCGGGGGCGAACCGGCGCGCGCGCGGCTGGGCGAGCCGGAGCACCGTCCGCACCGCCGACGGGTCCGCGTTCCCAGACCCACAGGTCTCCGGCGCGGGTTTTTCAGGCACGGTGTTTTCCGGCACGGTGTTTTCCGGCACGGTGTTTTCCGGCACTGTGTTTTCCGGCACGGTGTCTTCCGGCACGGTGTCTTCCGGCACGGTGTCTTCGGGCACGGTTTGCTCAGACATGGGCCACCTCACTCAGCTGCACGATCTGGTCGGCGGCGGCGCGCAGGGCGGGGCGGTGGCTGACCACGATCACGATCCGCCCCTCGTCGGCCAGTCGGCGCAGCCCTGCGGCGAGTAGCGTCTCCGCCGCGGCGTCGAGGGCCGAACTGGGTTCGTCGAGCACCACGATGGAGCAGCCGTGGGTGCGGGCACGGTAGATCGCCCGCGCCGCGGCGACCCGCTGGGACTGCCCGCCGGACAGCCCCGCCCCGGCGACGCCGAGCAGCGTGTCCGGGGCCAGGTCGGCCGCCCCGGCCCAGGCCAGTGCGGTCGTCACCGCGGCCGGGTCGACGGATGCGTCGCCGAGGGCAAGATTGTCGGCGATCGTTCCCTGGAAGAGTCCGGGTCGCTGCCCGGCCCAGGCCAGCTGGGGCCGGCCGGTGCCCGGGGTCAGGGCGCGGTCGCCGAGGCTGATGCGGCCCTCGAACGGGACGAAACCCTGCAGGGCCGCCACCAGGGTGGATTTTCCGGCTCCGCTCGGGCCGACGACCACGGCCAGCTGCCCCGGGCGGAAGACGGCGCTGAAATCGGACACCGTGGCATCCGTGCCCCGCCGGATCGTGACCTGTTCGAACCGGAGCGGGCCGCCCGGCTTCGGCAGCACCGGGCTCGGCGACGGGACCGGGACGGACGCGGAGACCGGGGCCGGCGCGGAGTCCGGCCGGCCCTCGTCGAGGAGGGCGAAGACCTCTTCGGAGGCCGCGAGCCCGTCGGCCGCGGCGTGGAACTGGGCGCCGACCTGGCGCACGGGCAGGAACGCCTCCGGGGCCAGCAGCAGCACGAAGAGCCCGACCCCGAGGGAGAGGCTGCCATCCACCAGACGCAGGCCGATCGACACGGCGACGAGGGCCACCGACAGGCTGGCCGCCAGTTCCAGCACGAAGCCGCTGAGGAAGGAGACCCGCAGCACCTTCATGGTGCGCGTGCGGTAGTCGTCGGTGATGGTGCGCACCCGCTCGAACTGGCGGGCCTGCCGGCCGTAGATCTTCAGTGTGCCGAGGCCCCCGACCAGGTCGAGGAACCCGGTGGACAGCCGGTGCAGGGAGTCCCATTGCTGACGCTGTACGGCCAGGGTGGCCTGGCCGATCAGAATCATGAAGACCGGGATGAACGGCAGCACCACGATCACGGTGATCCCGCTGGGCAGGTCCTGCCAGAGCATGACCAGGATCAGCAGGGGCGTGGCGATGCCGGCGAGCAGCAGCTGGGGCAGGTAACGGGCGAAGTAGTTGTCCAGCGCGTCAAGGCCCTGCGTCACCAGGGTGGCCACGCTCGCGCTCTGCCGGCCGGCCAGCCAGTCGGGGCCCCGTTCGGCGAGCCGGTCGAGCACCTGGCGCCGCAGCTGGCTCTTGACCGAGGCCGCCCCGCGGGTGGCGGCGACCTCGAGCAGCCAGACCAGCACCGCGCGCACGACGACGACGCCGGCGAGGGCGCCGATCGTGCCGGCCAGTTCGCTCCTCTGCGCGCCGGCCACCGCGAGCGTGATGCTCTGGCTGAGCAGCCAGGAGAACGCGATCACCGTGACGGTCTGCGCCAGCCCGAGCACGGCTCCGGCTGCCAGGAACCACCGGGCGGCGGTCGCGTAGCGGAGAAGCCGGGGATCGAGAGGGCGCATCCGTTTCAGTTTACGGCGGATTCAATGTGCGGCGGACTCAGCGAAGGGCGGACTCAGTGGACGGCGGAGTCTACCGCCGCCGTCACGGTCTTCCGGCTGACCCGCTTGCGCAGCACCCAGTAGGTCCAGCCCTGGTAGAGCAGGATGACCGGCATCGCGAACAGGGCCGTCCAGCTCATCACCTGGAGTGTGTACGGCGTCGACGAGGCGTTGTCGATGGTCAGGCTGTTGGCCGCGTCGTTGCTCGCCGGCATCACGTCGGGGAACAGGGAGGCGAAGAGCGTCAGCACGGCGAAGGCGATCGTCGCCGCCATCAGCGTGAACGCCCAGCCCTCCGACCCGCGCAGATTTGCGAGGAACGACGCGATCAGCGCGGCCGCCGCGACGCCCGCGAAGACGGCCGTCGCGACGCTGCCGAAGACCAGCGTGGTCCAGAGCAGGAAGGACGCGGCGACCAGGATCGTCACGAGGCCGGCCTTCACGGCCAGCTTCTGGGCCCGCTGACGGATGTCGCCCTCCGTCTTCAGGGAGATGAACACCACGCCGTGGGTGAAGAAGAGCAGGAGCGTGGTCAGCCCGCCGAGCAGGGCGTACGGGTTCAGCAGGTCGAAGAAGGTGCCGATGTAGTTGTGCCCGGCATCCAGCTGCACGCCCTGGACGACGTTGGCGAAGGCCACGCCCCAGAGCAGGGCGGGGACCGCGGACCCCACGACGATCATGAGGTCGAAGCGCGCCTTCCATACGGATTCGGGCCGCTGGTGGCGGTATTCGAACGACACGCCGCGCACGATCAGCGCGAGCAGGATCACGAGCAGGGCCAGGTAGAACCCGCTGAACATCGTCGCGTACCATTCCGGGAATGCCGCGAAGAGCGAGGCCCCGGCGACGATGACCCAGGTTTCGTTCAGGTCCCAGACCGGGCCGATGGTGTTGATGATGACGCGACGGTCGAGGTCGTCCTTGCCGAGGAAGGGCAGGGACATCCCGACGCCGAAGTCGAAGCCGTCGAGCACGAAGTAGCCGATGAACATCGCGGCGATGATCCAGAACCAGAGAATGTTGAGTTCCATCATGAGCTCCTAGTACACCGTGACCTGTGGCTTGACCTGGCCCGAAACCGGGTCGGGAACCGGCGCGGGGGCGGGTCCCTTCTTCACAGCCTGGAGGATCAGTTTGAATTCGACGACGGCGAGGATGCCGTAGATCAGTGTGAACGCGACCAGCGAGATCAGGATCTCGAGACCGCTGACATTGGGCGACACCCCGTCCTGGGTGCGCAGCAGCCCGAACACGAGCCAGGGCTGGCGGCCCATCTCGGTGAAGACCCAGCCGACGCTCATGGCGAGCAGCGAGAACGGGAAGCTCCAGATGGCGACCTTCCAGATCCACGCGGCCTTCGGGGTGCGCCCGTTGCGGGTCAGCCAGAGCCCGACGACGGCGACCAGGATGTGCGCGATGCCGAGACCGATCATCCAGCGGAACGCCCAGTAGGTGATCCAGATCGTGGGCGTGTAATCGCCCGGGCCGTACAGGGTCACGTACTGCGCCTGCAGGTTGTCGATGCCCTCGACGGTGCCGTCCAGGGTGTGCGTCGACAGGAATGACAGGAGGTAGGGGATGCGCACGGAGAACAGCTCGCTGACACCGTCCGGGGTGCCGAGGGTGAAGATGGAGAAGGAGGCGTTGGCCCCGGTCGCCGTCTTGTACATGGCCTCGGCGGCCGCCATCTTCATGGGCTGCGCCGCGGTCATCGCCAGGCTCAGCGAGTCGCCGAAGAAGGTCGTCAGCGCGCCGGAGATGACCATCATCCACATCCCGAATTTGAGAGCGGGACGCATGGTGTCCTCGTTCTGCTTGCGGGCCAGGTGCCAGGCGGCCACCGAGATGACGAGGCCGGATGACACCATGAAGCAGGCGAAGATCGTGTGCGGGAACGAGGCCAGGGCGATCGGATTCGTCAGCAACTCGCCGATATCCGTCAGCTCCGCTCGCCCGCGCGTCTCGTTGATGCGGAAGGCGATCGGGTTCTGCATGAACGCGTTCGCGGCCAGGATGAAGTAGGCGGAGGCGATGCTGCCGGCGACGGTCAGCCAGATCGTCGCCAGGTGAAGGCCGCGCGGCAGCTTGTCCCAGCCGAAGATCCACAGCCCGATGAAGGTGGCTTCAAGGAAGAACGCGGTGATCCCCTCGAACGCGAGCGGGGCGCCGAAGACGTCACCGACGAAGCGGGAGTAATCGGACCAGTTCATCCCGAACTGGAATTCCTGCACGATTCCGGTGACGACGCCCATGGCGAAGTTGATCAGGAAGATCTTGCCGAAGAAGTGGGTGAGCTGCAGGTACTTGGCCTTGTCCGTGCGCACCCAGGCGGACTGGAAGATCGCCACGGTCAGCGCGAGGCCGATCGTCAGCGGGACGAACAGGAAATGGTAGACGGTGGTCAGACCGAACTGCCATCTCGACAGGAGTAAGGGATCCAGCCACTCGTTCATGCGCCCTCCAGCGACTTCGGTTTCTACAATACGTAGAAGACATTACCCTTCTACCCGCCGTAGAACTGCGGTATTCATCCTTGTTACACTCCCCCTTATGGGGAATTTGGGCGTGCTCGAGAGACTGCTGATGGATGTGCTCTGGGACTCCGGGGAGTCCCTGCCCGCCACGGACCTGCGCGACCGGCTGCTCACCCCGGCGGCCGTGGCGGCCAGCAAGAAGCCCCTGGCCACCACGACGGTGCTGACCGTGCTGTCCCGGCTGGAAACGAAGGGCTTCGTGACCCGCGACCGGGACGCGCGCCCGCACCGGTACCGGGCGGTCACGACCCGGGCCGAACACACCGCCGAGTTGATGCACGAGGTGCTCGGGTCGGCTCCCGACCGCCAGGCGGCCCTGGCCCGGTTCATCGGCAACGTCAGCCCCGCGGAGGCCGAGGCGCTGCGGCACCTCCTCGGCACCATCAGAACGAGCACCCCCGCGACGAACACCAGCAGCGCGAGCACCAGCAGCACCAGCACCAGCACCAGCACCAGCACCATCCGCCGCGAGTGAGTCGCGTGCAGCCGGGATCCGCGTGCTCGTCACCGCGATAGGCCTGATGGTCGTGGCCGTCGCCCTCGCCGGCCCGATCCCGATCCTCCTGGCCGGTGCGCGCTGGCCGGTGGGCTCCCCCGTTCTCGCCCTGACGCTGTGGCAGTCCATCGCCCTGGCCGGCGGCCTGTCCATGATCGGCTCGCTCCTCGCCTTCGGGCTCCTCCCCTTCGGCAGCGACCTGCCGGGCGGCATCCGTTCGCTGGCCGGGCATCTCGGGGCCGGTACCCTTCCGGCCGGCACGACGCTCACGTCGGTGCTGATGCTGTGCGGGGCCCTGATCCTCGGCGGTCACCTGCTGCTGAACCTCGCGGCGACCTTCTTTCGCGCGGAACGGCAGCACCGGCGGCACCATCATCTGATCGGTCTGCTCAGCCATCCGGTGCCGGACAGACCGGGGATGCACGTCATCGACCATGACGCGCCCGTGGCCTACTGCCTGCCCGGCGCGGCCCGGTCGGCGACCGTCCTGTCGATGGGCCTGCTCCGGCTGCTCGACGAGGACCAGTTGCGCGGGGTGATCGAGCATGAGCGCGCCCACCTGCTGCAGCAGCACCATCTCGTGCTGCTCGCGTTCAAGTCCTGGCACAGCTCCCTGCCGTGGTTTCCCATCGCCAATCGCGCCGAGAACGCGGTCGCCCTGCTGGTGGAGATGCTCGCCGACGACCGGGCCAGGCGCGTGGTGCCCGACCGCACGCTGGCGACCGCCATCGCGCTGGTCGGGTCGGCGCACCAGGTGGACCCGCTGGGCGGGGACGTCGTCCCGGGCGGCGGCCCCGACCATCCGTTCGACCTCGTCACCCCGCGGGTGCGCCGGCTGCTCACGCCTCCGCCGGCCCTGCCGCTCCCCGTCGTCGTGGCCGCAGTGACGTGTTCGGCGTCGCTCCTGGTGCTGCCGACGCTCCTCCTCTTCGCTGCCTGAGCGTCGCTGCCTGAGCGTCGCTGCCTGACCGCCGCGCGAACCAATTCGACGGAGATTCTCGGCTTCCGGACCGTTTTGGGCCGAAAACCGGCCCGTGGGCGCAGAATCTCCGTCGAATTGGTGAGGGATGCCTAGAAGAGGTTCGCCTGCTTGAGCCAGGCGGCCGCGATCTTCTCGGCCGAGAGCTGGTCGTTCACGCTCTCGGAGTTGAGGCTGACCAGGTCTTCGGCGCTCAGGGCGGCACTGACCTTGTTCAGCACCGCGGCGGCCCTGTCGTCGACCTTCTTGGACACGACGGGCACGACGTTGTCCGGGAAGAACAGCCCGTCGGGGTCTTGCAGGGCCACGAGGTTGTCCGACTTGATGTTGGGGCTGGCCGTGTAGATGTTAGCCAGCTGGATGTCGTTGTCGACCAGGGCCTTGACGGTGAGCGGGCCGCCGCCATCCTCGACCGGCTTGAACCCGGCGGTCTCGATGCCGTACTTCTCCTTGAGCGCCGTCGGCCCGTAGGGCCGGGTCTCCAGCTCGGAGTTGCCGCCCACCGTGATCGGCTCGGTCACGTTCTTGAGCGACGCGATGTCCGTCAGCTTGTACTTGTCGGCGAAGGCCTGCGTCACGGTCCAGGAGTTCTGGTCCGTCGCGGCCGCCATGTCCAGCACGCTCAGGCCCTCCGGTAGCGCATCCTGCAGTTCGGCGTAGGTCTCGGCGGCGGTGCCGCCGGCGGCCTTCGAGTCGAGAGCCTGCAGCAGGCTTCCGGTGTATTCGGGGAAGACGTCGATGGCCCCGCCCTTGATCTCGGGCAGGTAGACCTCGCGCTGGCCGATTTTGAACTGGCGGTCGACCGTCACGCCGTTCGCCTCGAGCGCCTGGGCATAGATTTCGGCGACGATTTCGTTGGAGTAGTAGTCCTGGGAACCGACGACCAGGGTCCCGGAATCACCGGAGCCGGAACTTCCGGAGTCCAGCGGGTCACCGGACGCACACCCTGCAAGGGCTACGACGGCCCCAACCGCGACCGCGGCGACTGCCGCGAGCCGGCCTTTATTCACTGTGAACATTAGTGGTTTCCTTCCGTGATGGCGGGTTCCATCCCCGGGCTGGGTCTGGCTGACCTGGCCCGGTCGACTGGGAGGCGTCCGGACGCAACACCTCTAGGGACGACAAGTCTCTGCACAACGGTGAATATTCCCTCGAGCGCGAAAGCGAGCAGGATGACGAGGATGGATCCGCCGAGCATCTCCCCATAGTCTCTCGTCTTGAGGCCGGCGAACAGGAACCGGCCGAGTCCGAAATCCGCCACATACGCGGCCAGGGTCGCTGTGGCGACGACCTGGAGGGTGGCGGACCGCAACCCGGCGATCAGCAGCGGCAGGCCCAGCGGGATCTCGACCGTGCGCACGATCTGGGCCTCGGACATGCCCACGGACCGCGCGGAGTCGATGACGGCCCGGTCGATCGCTTCGAAGCCCGTGTAGGCGCCCGCGAGGATCGGCGGGATCGCCAGCACGGTGAGCGCCACGTACGGGGCGCCGAGCCCGATCCCGATCCAGAGCGCCACCAGGGTGAGCAGCCCGAGGGTCGGGATGGCCCTGAGCCCGCCGGACGTGGCCACGGCCAGGCCGCGGCCACGGCCGGTGTGGCCGATGACGAACCCGCACGGGATGGCGATGGCGGAGGCCATCAGCAGCGCCACGACGGTGAAGCCGAGGTGCTCGACCAGGCGCACGGAGATGCCGCCCGGCCCGGTGTAGTTGGCCGGGTCGAGGATCCAGTTCAGTGCGTCGACAAAGAGGTTCATGTGGTGACCTCGACGATCCGGGCCTCGCGCGCGGCGGCCCCGTTCGAGCCGGCCGGGCGCGTCCACGGCAGGGCGACCCGGCCGAGAACGACGAGCGCCCCGTCGAGCAGGAGCGCGACCAGCACGGTCGCCACAATGCCGGCGATGATTTCGGCCTCGATGCCGCGCTGGAAGCCATCCGTGAAGAGACTGCCGAGGCTCTGGGCGCCGATCACAGCCCCCACCGTGGCGAGGCTGACCGTGCTGACCGCCACGACCCGGAGGCCGGCGAGGAGAACGGGGCCGGAGAGCGGCAGTTCCACCTGCCAGAAGATGCTCCAGCCGGAGTAGCCGAGCGCGACGGCCGACTGGCGCACGTCCGCGTCCACGGATGCCAGGCCGTCGGCCACCACGCGCACCATCAGCGCCACGCCGTAGAGGGTCAGGGCGATGACCAGGTTCAGGGGCGATCGGAGGCTGGTGCCCACGATGGCCGGGAGCACGAAGAAGAGCGGCAGGGACGGGATGGCGTAGAGTAGCCCGCTGACGGTCAGGATGACGCCCCGGCTGAGCCGGTACCGGTTCGCGAGCCAGCCGAGCGGCAGCGCGATCAGGAAGCTGAAGACGATCGGCGGCACGCTGAGGACGAGGTGATCGAGGGTGCGATCCCAGATGAGGTCCAGATTCGACCAGATCCAGGTCACTGCGGCTCCCCACCCTGCGCCGGAGCACCCGGCCCCGGGAACGGGCCGGCCTTTGTCTCGTGGGGCCGGCCGCCGGGCACTAGTACTCCGGCCAGACGCCCCTCGCTGTCAACGAGGACGTCACCGTCGCCCCGGCGCTCCAGATGCAGGGCGCGCTTGCCGCGGTCGGCTCCGACGAAGCTGGCCACGAAATCGTCGGCCGGGTTGGCCAGGATCTCGGCCGGCGAGCCAATCTGCGCGATCCGGCCGCCCTCGCGCAGGATCACGACCTGGTCGCCCAGGAGAAACGCCTCCTCGATGTCGTGCGTGACGAAAACGACGGTCTTTCCGAGCTCGCTCTGCAGCCGGATCAGTTCCTGCTGCAGCTCCGCCCGAACGATCGGGTCGACGGCCCCGAAAGGCTCGTCCATCAGCAGGATGTTGGGGTTGACCGCGAGTCCACGGGCGACGCCCACCCTCTGCTGCTGTCCGCCGGACAGCTGGCTCGGGTACCGGTCCGCGAGGGAGCGGTCCAGGCCGACGGTGTCGAGCAGGGCCAGGGCGTCCTGCCTGGCATTCTTCTTCGGCGTCCCGCGCAGGAGGGGCACGGTGGCCACATTGTCGATCACGGTGCGGTGCGGCAGCAGGCCGGAATTCTGCATCACATAGCCGATGCGGCGGCGGAGCTGCACGGGCTCGAGGGTGTGGATGCCGACGCCGTCGATCTCGATCGCGCCGGACGACGGGTCGACCATCCGGTTGATCATGCGCAACAGGGTGGTCTTGCCGGAACCCGACGACCCGACCAGCACCGTCGTCTGGTGTGACGGGAGGGTCAGGCTGAAGTCCTCAACGGCCAGGGTGCCGTCCGGGAACTGTTTGCTCACCGAGCGGAACTCGATCATGGAAGTCGCTTTCTAGGCGGTGCCCGGCCCGTAGTAGCCGAGGAGGTAATCCTGCATGACACGTCGGCATTCCGCGATGAAACGCTCGTCGCCCTGGGGGTTCGCCCGGAACGCGCGGGACAGGATCGAATCGGCCATCTCGACCGCAACTTCGAGGCGGAAAGTCAGCTCGGCGCCGCCAGCGAGGCCGAACTCCTCCGCGAGGACCACGGCCAGCTGCCGGGCGAAGAATCCGGAGTCGAGATCGGCGGTGATCGGGGACAGTTCACGGTCCGAGAAGTGCATGATGCGAAAACCCGGCTCGGAACGATACAGGTCGACGAAGGCCGTGATGGAGCAGTCGACGGCGTCCCACCAGGTCTGCGGGGAGCTCTGCTTGAGCTCATCCGCCACCCGCTGCCGGTACCGCTGCACCGCTCGCTCCCGCAGCGCCTGCAGCACGGCCACCCGGTCGGGGTAGTAGCGGTACACGGTACCGATCGACGCCCCGGCGCGCTCGGCCACCATCGCCGTGGTGATGCGGTCGAAGCCCACCTCGTCGACGACGACGGCAGCGGCGTCGAGCAGGCCGGACAGGCGTGCCGTGCTGCGCTGCTGAATTGGCTCGGTCCGAACCGTCTGGCCCGGTACGAAAGGATCCCCACCGAAAAGGTCACTGAGTGACACTTGTCCTCCTTGAAAGATAAGTCATCAGCCTACGGTGCAAAACACGCTCCGGATGCCAGGAACGGCGCGCCCCGCCGGTGAATGTGAGAAACCCGCGTTTTTTCCACGGATGCCGCCGCGCGCTGCCGATGCGGTTTCCGCCGCGGGCGCGGGTTTGACCGCGGCCGGCGCGTGCGAGACTAGGGACTGTGTCGACGTCTCCTCGAATCCTGCCCACGGGCGCACCCGCGAAGATGATGCATCGCGCGGCCCGCGTCGAGGATTGGCTGCATTTCAAGCGGGAACGCTCGGCCCGCAAACGCGGCTACCTGCCGACCGTCATCCCCTATGCCGGCTACGGCTCGACCGAGTGGGTGCGCATCCTCTGCCGCGTGCTCCTGGCCAAGCCGGAAAAGCCGGAGAAGCCGGCCAGAACGGTTCACCATCGTTGGCGGGCCGAGCGGCGGGACGCGGGCATTCGTGGCTGGCGCAGTTTCACCAGCGTGCCGGTCAACGACGTGACCGTGACCATCGAGATCAACGGCAGCACCCATCGCGTGCGCGCCGACCGCGGCGGCGTGGTCGACACGGTCGTCCAGGTGAAGCTCACGCCCGGCTGGCACGTGGCCCAGCTGCACACGGATGACGCGTTCCAGCCGGTCGACGCCCCCATCTTCATCGTTGCGCCCTCCGTGAGCCACGGCATCATCTCCGATATCGACGACACGGTCATGGTCACCACCCTCCCCCGGCCGCTGCTCGCCGCCTGGAACACCTTCGTGCTCGACGAGCATGCCCGCGTTCCGACCCCGGGCATGGCGGTTCTGCTGGACCGGCTGGCCGCCACCGCGGAGGGCGCCCCGATGATCTACCTCTCGACCGGCGCCTGGAACGTCGCTCCGACGCTGACCCGATTCCTGTCTCGCAACCTGTACCCCTCCGGGGCGCTCCTCCTCACCGACTGGGGCCCGACCCACGACCGCTGGTTCCGCAGCGGTCAGGATCACAAGCGGGCGAATCTGCGGCGCCTGGCCCAGGAGTTCCCGGAGATCCGCTGGATTCTGATCGGCGACGACGGCCAGCACGATGAGGCCATCTACGGCGAGTTCCAGCGGGACTTCCCCGGCAGCGTGGAGACGGTCGCGATCCGCCAGCTGTCGCCGGGTGAGGCCGTACTGGCCGGACGCCCGGCCAAGGCTGCCAAAGTCGTCACAGACACCGTGGAGGAGCCGCACGACCCGCGCTGGGTCTACGGCCCGGACGGCGCGAGCCTGGCTCGCCAGCTCGCGGAGCGCGGCCTGCTCTAGCCGGTCCCGCCCGTGGACCCTGGATGGCCTCGGAACGGACGTCAGGCCGCCAGGATACGATCCAGCCCCCGGTTGATCTGGCGCGCCCAGAGCGGCCCGCGGTAGAGGAAACCGGTGTACCCCTGCACGAGGGTGGCCCCGGCAGCGAGCCGTTCGGCGACCTGTTCGGCCGTTTCCACGCCCCCGACGGAGATCACGCAGAGGCTGGCCGGCACCGACGCCCGGATCAGGCGGAGCACGGCCAGGGACCGGGCGTGCAGCGGCGCGCCGGAGAGGCCGCCGGCGCCGGCGGCCAGGACGACGGCCGCATCCGTTTTCAGCCCGTCCCGGGACAGCGTGGTGTTGGTGGCGATGATGCCGTCGAGGCCAAGCGACACGGACAGTTCGGCGATGCGGGTGACCTCGTCGTCGCTGAGGTCGGGGGCGATCTTGACCAGCAGCGGGGTGGCACCGGCCTCGGCTTTGACCGCGCGCAGCAGCGGGGCGAGCTGGTCGAGTTCCTGCAGACCGCGCAGGCCGGGAGTGTTGGGCGAACTGACGTTGACCACGAGGTAGTCGGCCAGGGGCGCCAGCAGGGCGGCACTGGCCAGGTAGTCGGCCGTGGCGTCCTCCACCGGCGTGACCCGGCTCTTGCCGATGTTGATGCCGAGGACCGGGCGTCCACGCACGGCGCGCACCCGGGACAGGCGTACGCGGGCCGCGCGGGCGCCGTCGTTGTTGAACCCCATCCGGTTGATCACCGCACGGTCGGGGATCAGGCGGAACAGTCGCGGCGTCGGGTTTCCGGGCTGCGGGACGGCCGTGATCGTGCCGACCTCCACATGGCCGAAGCCGAGCTGACCGAGCCCGATGACGGCCTTTCCGTCTTTGTCGAATCCGGCGGCGAGGCCGAACGGCGACGCGAAATGCAGCCCGAGGGTGTCGACGCCGAGGTCCGTCCGGGGCCGGGTGAAGCGGTGCACGAGGCGGCCGAAGCCCAGCGCGGGCACGGCCCGGATCACCGAGAAGGCCAGGTGGTGCGCGCGTTCGGGGTCGAGCCGGGCAAAGAAGAGCGAGAAGACGAGCGGGTACACGGGACCTCTAAGGTTCGGTTCTGCGGTTCGGTTCTAGGGCTCGGTCGGGCCGGCAGCGGCCGCCGGGGCTGCGGCGGTGACGCCGTGCTCGATGCGGAGCTGGGAGATGGCGGCCTCGAAATCCTCGAGCGAGTCGAAGGCCTGGTAGACGCTGGCGAAGCGCAGGTAGGCCACCTCGTCGAGTTCGCGCAGCGGGAGCAGGATCGCCAGGCCGACGTCGTTCGCGTCGACCTGCGACGAGCCCGTCTGACGGATGGTCTCCTCGACCCGCTGGGCCAGCATGGCCAGGTCGGAATCGGTCACCGGGCGGCCCTGGCAGGCCTTGCGCACGCCGGCGACGATCTTGTCCCGGCTGAACGGTTCGACCACCCCGCTGCGCTTGACGATGTTCAGGCTGGCCGTCTCGGTGGTGCTGAACCGGCGGCCGCACTCCGGGCACTGCCGGCGCCTGCGGATCGAGAGTCCGTCGTCGCTCGTGCGCGAGTCGATGACTCGGGAGTCGGGGTGGCGACAGAACGGGCAGAACATTGTGCTGCCAGCCTACTCGGTGCCGAATTGCGCGGTGGCGAAACGCGCGGTGACGGCGTCCCCGTGGGCCGGCAGTGCCTCGGCGGCGGACAGGGCCGCGATGTGCCCGGCGACCTCACGCAGGGCCTCCCGGGTGTACGTGACCACCTGCTGCGGGCGGAGGAAGGTGTAGGCGCCGAGCCCGGAGGAGAACCGGGCCTGCCCGCCCGTGGGCAGCACGTGGTTCGAGCCGGCCGCGTAGTCGCCGAGGCTGACCGGGGAGTGCGGGCCGAGGAAGATGGCGCCGGCGTTCTCGATCAGGGCGAGGACGGCTTCCGGGTCCCGGGTCTGGATCTCGAGGTGTTCCGGTCCGAAGGCGTTGCTGAACGCGGCCGCCGCGGCCACGTCGTCCACGAGCACGATCCCGGACTGCCGCCCGTTCAGCGACGCGGTGACGCGGGCACTGTGGGTGGTGGTCTCCATCAGCCCGACGAGGTGCTCGGCGACGGCGTCCGCGAGCACGGCCGAGTCGGTGACGAGCATGGCTGCGGCCAGTTCGTCGTGCTCGGCCTGGCTGACCAGGTCTGCCGCGACGAGTCGCGGGTCGGCGGAGGCATCCGCAATGACGAGGATGTCGGTGGGGCCGGCCTCGGAATCGATGCCGGTCACCCCGCGGACGAGGCGCTTCGCGGCGGCCACGTACACGTTGCCGGGTCCGGTGACGAGCTGCACCGGGTCGAGCCCGAGGCCGGGAACGCCGTAGGCGAATGCGCCGATGGCGCCGGCTCCGCCCATGGCGTAGATCTCGTCGATGCCGAGCAAACCGGCGACCGCGAGGATGGTGGGGTGCACGCGGCCGTCGAAGTGGCTCTGCGGCGGTGAGGCCAGCGCGATCGAGGACACGCCGGCGATCTGGGCGGGCACCACGTTCATCACGACGCTGGACGGGTAGACGGCCTTGCCGCCCGGCACATACAGGCCGACCCGGTTGACCGGCTGCCAGCGCTGCACGATGGTGGCGCCGTCGGCAATGGTGGTGGTCACGGTCGGCGGGACCTGGGCCGCGCTGGCGATGCGCACCCGGCGGATGGTCTCCTCGATGGCCGTGCGCACGGCGGGCTCCAGCCCGACCAGCGCCTCGGCGACGTGGGAGGCGGGGACCCGCACGTGGGCCGGTCGCACCCGGTCGAGACGTTCCGCCTGGCCGAGGAGGGCATCCTCGCCCCTGGCCCGTACATCGTCGATCAGTTCGGCTGCGATATCGCTTGCCGCGGTCACGTCGGTGAGCGCGCGCGGGACGGCCGCAAGCAATTCCGCCGGAGTGGGCCGGGTCCCTCTGAGGTCAATAGTCTGGATCATCGCCTTCCAGCCTAGCGATCAACTCCCGCCCACCGGGAATAGTCTGAACGCCGAGGAGATTGAGTCACTGAGATGAACGACACCAAAACGCCCCAGAACGCCGCCGCACCAGCCGCCGTGCCAGCCGCCGTTCCCCTGGCCGAGGACCCCAATGCGCCGCTGGACCTGGCCGCGTTCAAGCACGCCTTCCGGCGTCACGCCGCCGGCGTCGCCGTGGTCACCGCGTTGCGGCCCGACGGCACCCCGGTGGGGTTCACGGCCACATCACTGGCCTCCCTCTCGTCGGTCCCGCCCCTGGCCACCTTCAACATGGCCCGGTCGGCCAGCACCTGGCCTGCGATCGCCGAGAGCGACCGGGTCGTCATCCACATTCTCGGGGCGCGCAACCGCGGCGTCGCCGAGGTGATGTCCGGTCCGGCCGACAAACGCTTCGACGGCGACCACTGGCAACCCGGACCGCACGGCCTGCCCGTGCTGAAGGACGTCACCTCATGGATGGTGGGCCGGATCATCGAGCGCGTCCTGGTGCACAACAGCGCCGTGGTGGTCGTGAAGATCGAGTCCGGCGGCATGGGCGAGAACGACCAGGCCCTGCTCTATCACGAGCGCACCTACCGCGTGCCGGGGGCCGATGTCCAGCCCCGACGGGTCTAGCCCCGACTGGTCTTACTCGACCCGGCCTGGGCCTTCGCGTCCCTCAGGCGGCGGCGTTCGGCCTCGGCCACGGCGGCCACCTCGGGCGTGGGCGCGGTGCCCCCGAGGTGCCGCGGCTGCCACCATTGCCCCGCACCGTCGACCGGGTAGGCGGCCTGCAGTCCGTCGACGAGACCCTGGAGGGTGCCGTGGAGCGCCTGCGTCAACGATTGGGCGTCCTCCCCCGCAGCCGCCGATAATTCGGCGACCGTGAACGCCTCACCGACGGCGAAGCTGACCGGAACGCCGGATGCCTCGCGCAGCGATGGCTTGTGATTCTTGGTGAGCAGGCGGTGGCCGCCCCAGACGGCGATCGGGATGATCGGGACTCCGGCCTCGGCGGCCATCCGGACGGCGCCGCTCTTGAGTTCCCGCACGGTGAAGGACGCGTTCACGCCGCCCTCCGGAAACACTCCGAGCAGTTCTCCCTCCTTCAGCGCCTTCACGGCCTGGCCGTAGGCTTCCGCACCCGCCTTCATATCGACCGAGATGTGCCGCATTCCGCGTAGCAGCACCCCGACGAGCTTCTGGTCGAACGCGCCCTTTTTGGCCATGAAACGGATGTGACGCCGGTTCTTGTGCCACAGCATCCACTCGACCAGGGCGAAGTCCATGTAGCCGAAGTGGGTGATCGCCAGCACGGCTCCCCCGGTGTCCGGCAGGTTCTTCAGGCCCGTGACGGACGGCTTCAGGCGCAGCAGGCCGAAAACGGCCCGGCCGGCCGTGATCGCCGTCGTGTACAGGGGTTCACTCTCGCGCCGTGTCATGATCCAAGGCTACTGGTCGTCGCGGGTGATGTTCTTATGTTCGATGGCGTCGGCCATCTGGATTCGCGATTTCGTGGTCTTTCGCCATCGACGCGGGCCGCTCTCG